>JBIKVO010000116.1:0-8160 GCA_044356795.1 Caulobacterales bacterium | reverse complement strand
ATTTGCTGCGCGAGCAGATCATCCCCGCCGTCATCAAGAAAAAGGGTGCGGTGTCGCGCATACGCATCTGGTGCGCAGCCGCATCGACCGGCCAGGAACCCTATTCCATCGCGATGTTGATGGATGAGTTGCGCAGCTTCGGGCGTGGTTGCGAAGCCGAAATCGTCGCGACCGATATCTCTGATCGTGTTTTGGAAAAAGCGCGGGCGGGCGTTTACAGCCAATTCGAAGTGCAGCGCGGCCTGCCAATCCAAAATCTCGCCAAATACTTCGAAAAAAGCGGCGAGATGTGGCGCATCAACGACAAAATGCGCGCGATGGTGCGTTTCCAAAAGCACAATCTTCTGGATGATTGCCGCCATCTCGGACGGTTCGACATCGTGCTTTGCCGCAATGTGCTGATCTATTTCGAGCCGGATCAGAAAAAGGCCGCGCTGGAGCGCATCGCATCGAACATGACTGACGACGGCTATCTGCTGCTTGGGGCCGCCGAGGCCGTGACGGGCGTGACCGACGCGTTTCAACCCTCCCCGGCCGAGCGCAGCCTTTATCAGCGTAACGCAAAGTGGCGAGTGTTTGCGGCCTGATGCCCGTGAAAACCATCATCGAACCTTTCCGGATCAAGGCTGTTGAACCGATCCGGATGACGACGCCGCAACAGCGCGCCGATATACTCGCCCGTGCGCACTACAATCTTTTTGCCATCGCTTCGCGCGATGTGCTGATCGACTTGTTGACCGATAGCGGCACCGCCGCGATGAGCGCAGAGCAATGGGCCGCCTTGATGCGCGGCGACGAAAGCTATGCGGGGTCGCCATCGTTTGAGCGGTTTGAAGCCGCGGTCAAATCGCTGATGCCGTTCAAGCACGTGATTCCCACCCATCAGGGGCGCGCCGCGGAGGCTATTCTGTTTGCGCTCTTGGGCGGTGCTGGAAAACTGATCCCGTCAAACACGCACTTTGACACCACCCGCGGCAATATCGAGGCCACGGGCGCCCAGGCGCGCGATCTCTTGATTGCCGAAGGCCGCGATCCGCGCAATTTGCATCCGTTCAAGGGCAATATGGATCTTGCCGCACTCGATACGCTCTTGACGCAGGCGCATGCGCAGATTCCCTGCGTGATGATCACCATCACCAACAATGCCGGAGGCGGACAACCCGTCAGCCTTGCCAATATTCAGGCCGCAAGTGCGCTGGCCCGCCGCCATGGCAAGCCGTTCATTATTGATGGCTGCCGATTTGCCGAGAATGCCTGGTTCATCAAGCTGCGCGAACCAGGCCAAGGTGATCGCAGCATCACGGATATAGTGCGCGACATATTTTCTTGCGCCGACGCCATGACAATGAGCGCAAAGAAAGACGCGTTTGGAAATATCGGCGGCTGGTTGGCGCTGAACGATGACGATCTCGCGGAGGCTGCACGCGCACGCCTCATTCTCACCGAAGGCTTTCCGACATATGGCGGGCTCGCCGGGCGCGATCTTGATGCGTTGGCGCAGGGTTTGCGCGAAATTGTCGATGAGGACTATTTGCGCTATCGCGTGCGCTGCAACGAGTACATTTGCGAACGTCTGGACGCTATGGGCGTACCAGTTGTGCTGCCTGCCGGTGGACATGCCGTCTTTATCGATGCGCGGGCGATGTTGCCGCATATTCCACCGCTGCAGTATCCAGGCCAGGCCCTGGCGGTTGCGTTATATGAAAAGGCCGGAGTACGCGGTTGCGAAATTGGCACGGTGATGTTTGGGCGCCAGCCCGATGGCAGCGAACAGCCGGCAGCTATGGACCTTGTGCGGCTGGCGATGCCGCGCCGTGTCTATACCCAAAGCCATGCCGATTATCTGATCGAGGCGTTCGAGGCGATCATAGCACGCCGGGAGCAGCTGCCGGGCTATCGGATCACCAAAGAGCCCAAGCAGCTGCGCCATTTCACGGCGCAATTTGCAACAATCACCTGAGACGCCCATCCCAGGGCATTCCGGTCCGTTTAATTGAGCGCGTTTTTTGCCGATCAACCGGCATCCACGTGATCGGAAAACGCGCTGGATTTGCCTTACTCAATTGCCGCCTTGATCGATGCGCCATTGAAAAGAAAGTCGTTGCCATCGAAGCTGACACGCACGGTGTCGCCATTGCGCAGACGCCCTTGCAAAATGAGGCGGGCGATTGGATCCTGCATGTCCTTCTGAATGACGCGCTTGAGCGGCCGCGCGCCATATGTTGGATCATAGCCGCGACGAGCAAGCTCGGCGCGAGCGCGATCATCGAGTTCGAGACCGATTTCGCGATCCGCCAACAGCGTCTCCAACCGCCGAAGCTGAATGCGCACAATATCAGCCATCTGTGCTTTTTTCAGTCGCCGGAACAGAATGATCTCGTCAATGCGATTGAGAAACTCCGGACGGAACCGCGCTTTCACCTCCGCCATCACCAGATCGCGCACATCCTCCACATCCGCCTCATCGGATTGATCGGCCAGGAACTGCGCGCCTGCATTCGATGTCATGATCAAAATCGTGTTCTTGAAATCGACCGTTCGCCCCTGCCCATCGGTCAAGCGGCCATCATCGAACACCTGCAGCAAAACATTGAACACATCTGGGTGCGCTTTTTCGATCTCATCAAACAGCACCACCTGATATGGCCGGCGCCGCACGGCCTCTGTCAGCGCGCCGCCCTCTTCATAGCCGACATAACCGGGCGGCGCGCCGATCAGCCGCGAGACGGAATGTTTTTCCATATACTCGCTCATGTCGATCCGCGTCATGGCGGCGTCATCGTTGAACAAAAACTCCGCGAGCGCTTTGGTGAGTTCGGTTTTGCCAACGCCTGTGGGACCAAGGAACATGAAAGACCCGATCGGACGATGCGGATCCGATAAGCCCGCGCGCGCGCGACGCACCGCATCGGAAACGGCGATCAGCGCCTCTTCCTGGCCAACAACACGCCCGCGCAGCGCCTCTTCCATGGCCAACAGCTTGGCTTTTTCGCCTTCCAACATTTTTTCCACCGGAACGCCTGTCCAGCGCGAAACGACAGCAGCGATCCCTTCGGCGTCCACCACTTCCTGCATCATGCCGCCGCCCTGTGCTTCGGCAGCCTGAATGAGGCGCTCAAGCTCAGGAATGCGGCCATATTTGATCTCACCGGCTTTTGCGAAATCCCCACGCCGCTGGGCGTCCGCCAATTCGGCATGCGCACGATCCAGCGATTCCTTCGCCTTGGTGGCGCCGGCCAGCTTGTCCTTTTCGGCGCGCCACGCCGATGTCAATTCGTGCGACCGCGCTTCGAGTTTGCCCAACTCGTCATGAATCTTCGTCAGCCGATCTTTACTGGCGCTGTCGTTTTCCTTTTTCAGGGCTTCCGCCTCGATTTTCAGCTGCACAAGCCGGCGGTCAATCTCATCCAGTTCCTCAGGCTTGGAATCCACCTGCATGCGCAAGCGGGACGCCGCTTCATCCATCAGATCAATCGCTTTATCGGGCAAAAAGCGATCCGTGATGTAGCGGTTGGACAATTGCGCCGCCGCGACAATGGCGGAGTCGGAAATCCGCACGCCGTGATGCACCTCGTATTTCTCTTTCAGGCCGCGCAGGATCGAGATTGTGTCCTCAACGCTGGGCTCATTGACGAACACCGGCTGAAAACGGCGCGCAAGCGCTGCATCCTTTTCGACATGCTTGCGATATTCGTCGAGAGTGGTGGCCCCCACGCAATGCAATTCCCCGCGCGCCAAAGCCGGCTTCAGCAAGTTGGACGCATCCATCGCGCCCTCGCTTTTTCCGGCGCCGACAAGCGTGTGCATTTCATCAATGAACAAAACAACGCCGCCATTGGACGCGGTGACTTCATTCAACACCGCCTTCAAGCGTTCCTCAAATTCGCCGCGATATTTCGCACCGGCAATCAAGGCGCCCATGTCCAGCGCCAAAAGCTTTTTGTCTTTCAGCGCTTCTGGCACATCACCATTGATGATGCGCAGCGCAAGGCCCTCAGCGATTGCCGTTTTGCCAACGCCAGGCTCGCCGATCAGGACTGGATTGTTCTTCGTGCGGCGCGACAAAACCTGGATCGTGCGGCGGATTTCTTCATCGCGCCCGATCACCGGATCCAGCTTGCCGGCACGGGCATCCTCGGTGAGATCGCGGGCATATTTCCTCAGCGCATCATATTGATCTTCCGCACCCGCGCTGTGTGCTGCACGGCCCTTGCGCAATGCAGCGATCGCGGCCTCAATCTTTTGCGGCGCCAGCCCATGCTTCTTCAACACGTCGCCCGCTTTGCCCTGATCCAAACTCAAAGCAAACAGCAGGCGCTCCGCCGTGACCACGGAATCGCCGGCCTTCGTTGCCGCCTGATCGGCGCCGTCCAACACCCGCGCCAGGCCCGGCGACATGTAGAATTTGTCACCCCCGCCCTGCACGTGCGGGAGCGCGGCGACCGCTGCATCGATATCGGCGCCAACGGCCTCAGGACGCGCGCCGGCCGAGCGGATCAGCCCCGCAGCCAGGCCCTCGCGGTCATCGAGCAGCGCCTTGAGCAGATGGACGCTGTCGATCTGCTGATGGCTTTCGCGCAGGGCGATGGTTTGTGCGGCTTGGATGAAGCCTTTGGCGCGGTCGGTGAAACGGTCCAGATCCATGGTTGTCCTCAATCGTCTTGTCCTGCTGAGGTAGGTGTGGCGGAAATGTCACGCAAGGGGGCGCCGGCACGCCGGGGCGACCATGCGACGCCTCGACCCACGCCGCCCAAGCGCGCAGACAAGGGCGATGAGTTGGAATCCCGCCCTGTATCTCACCTTCGGTGACGCCCGCACGCGCCCCGCCGCCGATCTCATCGCCCGCACGCCGCAGGATGGCATTTTCCGAGCGATGGATTTGGGCTGCGGCCCCGGCAACTCGACCGCGCTTCTTGCGGGGCGCTTTCCACAGGCGCTGATTGCCGGCATCGACTCGAGTGCGGCGATGATTGCGGCCGCCCGCACCGCACTACCGCAAGCCACCTTTGCGATCGGTGACTTTGAGACCTACGCGCCAACCCCCGATACCGATCTGATTTTCGCCAATGCCGCGTTTCAGTGGTCGCCCGATCCGGTCGGACTTGCCGCGCGCCTACTGACGGCGCTGAGGCCCGGCGGTTGGCTGGCGCTGCAAGTCCCGCAGAATTACGACCAGTCAAGCCATACCTGCATCACAGAGGCGATCGCCGACGGCCCATGGGCGCCGATTTTGGCCGGCGTTCCCACCTATGATCCCGGCGGCTTTGCCCGCGCCGAAGATTATGCCCGTGCGCTGCAGCCCTTCGCCGCCCATCTCGACATCTGGACGACGACCTATCTGCATCGCCTAGAGGGCCCCAACCCCGTATATACCTGGATGTCAGCGACCGGATTGCGCCCTTTCCTTGAGAAGCTGGAAGAGCCGCTTCGCGCAGGCTTTGTGGATGCGATCATGCGCGCCTATGCCCGCGCCTATCCGCCCGAACCGGATGGACGCACCCTGTTTGCCTTCCGCCGGCTGTTTGTGGTCGCGGCACGGACGCCCTGATGGGATGTGGGCGCGGTGAGGCGACGCACGGCACGATCGCTTGAAATCTGTCTTTCGGTTCAGTGAAGCCGACGCCTGGGCCTTGCCCTGCGCTCAGAAGCCAGCCAGAGAGAGTGACGCAATGACTTGGGAACACTGGGGCAGGACGACGTGAGCACCGACACCAAAAAGCGCCGCAATCGTCGACGGATTGAAGCTTATGCATTGTCGTTTTCGGTTCTGGCCGCGCTTATGACGGTGTCCGGGGTGACCGCCCTGGCCGTACGCACCACCGCGCAAACGCCAGCGGTTACGGCGGCGTCGATGGCGCCATGGCTGGAGGACGTCCAGGCCAAGCTCGAAGACGGCGACCTTGGCTTCGCGCGGATCAGCCTGTCAAACCGCCTCGTCACCGTCACCGGACAAGCGCGTAACGCCACTGCGAAGGAAGCCGCCCTGAAGCTTGCCGAAACCGAGATTGCCGCTGTCGCACCCGATGTGATCGTGATCGACAATCTGTCTGTCCTGGGCGGTGAAACCGCGCTGGGCCAGGCGTTGGCCTCGCTTGGCCCCTCGCCGACGGTGGACGATTGCAACGCCGCGTTCGCACGCACGCTGGAGGGTCGCTTTATCGGCTTTGAAAGCGGTTCGGCCGCCATCACCGCTGAAAGCGGACGCCTGCTGAATGCACTGACGGGTGTGGCGGTGCGCTGTGCGCAATGGCCGATCGAGATCGCCGGCCATACTGACCTGTCCGGTCAGGCGCGCGCCAATCTCGCCCTTAGCCGGGCGCGGGCCGAAGCGGTGCGAGATTATCTCACTGCGCGCGGCGCCGCCGCCGCCAGTCTCAACCCGGTCGGCTACGGCATGACGCAGCCGAAGACGCCCGCGCACAACGCCGCCGCCGATACGCAGAACCGCCGGATTGAATTCATCGTTCGTGCACCCTGAGCATACAGCACGCATGACCTGAACCGCGCTTTCGCGCGTATAAGGGCCATGCAGACTGATCTCTTTTCCAATCCCGATCCCTTAGCCAACAGCAATGCAGGCGCGCTGGCCAAGCCAGTCTGGACGCCGACGCGTGCTGCCGGATTGGCTCGGCTGCAGGCGTTTCTTCCCTATGCTGGGCGGGCCTATGCGCGCGACCGCAACATCGATCGCGGCACGGCCGATCGCTCCAACGTGTCTGCGCTGTCACCGTGGCTGCGGCGGCGGCTGATCACGGAGGAAGAAGTCATCGCCGCGGTGTTGCAAAGCCACACCGCCGCTGCGGCGGAAAAATTCGTCCAGGAGGTGTTCTGGCGCACCTATTGGAAGGGCTGGCTGGAAATGCGGCCCAGCGTGCTGATCCGGTTTAACGCCGATCGCCGCGCATGGAAGGCGCGCCTTGATCAAGATGATGCGCTGCGCCTTTCGTTGGCGCGCGCAACCGCGGGCCAGACCGGCATCGATTGCTTTGACGCCTGGGTGGGCGAGCTGGTTGAAACCGGCTGGCTGCACAATCACGCGCGGATGTGGTTTGCGAGCATTTGGATTTTCACGTTGAAATTGCCTTGGCAGCTTGGCGCGGATTTTTTCTACAAGCATCTGATGGATGCCGATCCGGCGTCCAACACGCTGTCGTGGCGGTGGGTGGCGGGGCTGCACACGCGCGGCAAACATTATCTCGCGCGCGCTTCCAATATTCGCGACAACACCCTTCAGCGTTTCGATCCGCGCGGACAGTTGGATGAAACCGCCCACCCGCTGCTTGACGATGAACCCACACACACCGCCAGGGCCATTCCGCCCCCGGAAACACCGCGCGAACAGCGTGCAGCGCTGCTTTTGCATGATGATGATCTGTGCCCAGAAAGTCTCGCGATCACTGCAACGGTTACGGGTGTCGCGTGCCTTGACGCAGCGCCCGTTGGCGATCAGCAGGGCCCCGCCGCCCGGTTTACCCGCGGCGCGTTTGCCGATGCGTTGACGCGCGCGCAGGCACATTTTGGGCTGCCGGTGGAGGGTAAAATCGTGCAGCCCGATACGGTCGCGTCCTGGGCAAAAGCCTGCGGCGTCACCGAGATTCTTACGCCATACGCTCCCATAGGGCTGACGGCCTGGATGCTCGACGCCTTGCACGCCCCATTGGCGCGCGCGGACATCCGTCTTGTCCGCGTCCAGCGACGCTTTGACGCCCACGCTTGGCCGCACGCCAAATCCGGCTTCTTCAAGTTCAAGGACGCGATCCCGAAACTGATTGCCGCAGGCCGGGTTGGATGATCGACATCGTTTGGTTCAAGCGCGACTTGCGTGTGCATGATCATGCACCGCTTGCGGCCGCAACGGCGAGCGGCCGGCCTGTGCTGGCGTTGTATATTCTTGAGCCCCAGCTTTGGCGCCAACCCGAAATGGCCGGGCGCCATTTTGCCTTTCTTTTGGAGAGCTTGGCCGATCTTGACAAAACCCTGCGCGCGCGCGGCGCAAGCCTGTTGGTGAAAGTGGGCGAAGCGGTGGCTGTGCTCCATGATTTGCACGCCGCGTATGGCATCGCCACGCTGCACGCCCATGAAGAAACAGGCCTGTTATGGACCTATGCGCGCGACAAAGCGGTGCGACGCTGGGCAATGCGCGCCCATGTGCCCTTCATC
>JBIKVO010000115.1:0-8174 GCA_044356795.1 Caulobacterales bacterium | reverse complement strand
GGTGAGCCAACGGCCGCCAAGCCACGCCGTGCTCGTCAGGCAGATAACGCTGGAGAAAGTCGATCCGTTCCTCGCCCCAGTCGGAGATGATGTCATAATCCTCGCAATCACAAATGGTCGCGCACACTACGAGAAAGAGAACCTCGTTCAGAGGATGGGCCACCCGCCAAGGATCTCGCGGATCTTCAATCGTCCCAAGATGCTCAAGCAGCGACTTAAGGCGAGACGGCTCAAAGCCTTCTACACCGTCCATGTTCATAAGAGCCTCGCGAATCAGCCAAGGCTCCAAAGGATCAGAACTCCCTCAAGGGTGAAACCGCGTTAACCTGAGTTCGGAGCCGTGTCGCACCTGCGGCGGCTCTTGACATGTCCGCAAATCCAGTGAGACGCTGAGCCATTATGCGGAGCCTGCATCAAGTCCTCGTGCTCCGGTCCGTTCAGTTTCACCTGAAGGACTGGTTTAACGAATGAGCCTCCCCCCGGTCGCGGGGTGACGGCGCCTTGGCCTCTGGCCGAGGACCATGTTTTGCGGCGTTATTGAACTTCACCATCAAGCGTGACGGCCCGGCTTTGTTGCAACGGGGCAAGCGGTGAGGCGATTCCCGTCCGCATGAATCTCCGCGCGAACACAGCCACGCATGCACGTTGCGCCCCGAGGGCGCCGCGGTCTTTCCAACTTGTGCTTGGGGGTTCGTCATCATGTCTTTATCATTGCTTTCACTTCCTCGGTTTGGCGGTCGTTTGGCGCTTTTGCTGTGCAGCGCGGCCGTTCCCTTGGCCGGGCCGGCCTTCGCCCAGGCGCCCATCGCCACGCCGCAACCGGCCGCCACGGAGACGGCCGAAGACGAGGCCATCGTCGTGATCGGCTCGCGGATCCGCGGCGTCGCCCAGGACGGGGCCGTCCAGGCGCTGACCGTCACCCGTGAGGAGATCCTTGAAAGCGGCGCTGCTGAAACCAGCGATATCCTCCGCGATCTGACCGTCACCTCGGGTGGTGCGGGAACATTCTCCACCTCCACGGCTGGGGCCCTTTCAGGCGACACGCCGGTGGGGTCTTCAGCGGTTTCGTTGCGGGGCCTCGGCGCAAGCTCCACGCTCACGCTGGTGAATGGGCGTCGCGCGTCGGTCAGCGCCTTCGCCTTGGGTCAGCAGAGCTTCATCGACACCGGCTCGATTCCCGCCGCCGCCATCGAGCGGGTCGAAGTGCTGCCGAACGGCGCCTCGGCCCTTTATGGCGCGGACGCCATCGCCGGTGTGGTTAACCTCGTGTTGCGCGAAGATTTCGAGGGCTTCGAGGTCAGCGCGTCCTATGGCGATTCCACCGCCGAAACCGATGAGGGTCGGTTCAATGTCAACGCCGTCTGGGGCGGCAATCTCGGCGGCCACCAGGTTATGGCTGTTGCGGACTATTTCCGCCGCAACGCTTTGTTCGACCGGGACCGGGCCATCTCCCGCGACAGCGTCCGCCCGAGCCAGCAGGGCTTCTTTCCAAGCTTCAACGATCTCTTTTTGATGACCTTCGATCAAACCGAGGAACCAGGCGACGGAGGCTGCGCGGCCGCCGACTTCGCCTCCGGCAGCCTCGGCGAGTTTTGCGAGGTCGACAACAACGACTTCGTCTCCACCAATGACGCACTGGAAAGCTATGGCGGCCTTCTGACCCACCGCTACCGATTGAACAACGGCCTGGAATGGTTCAACGAGGCCATCTTCCAGCAGACCGACAGCCGCGGCACGAGTTCGCCGGCGAACTTCTCGCGGGCGCCGATCGATCCGCAGAACCCGAACTGGCCCGCAGCGCTCGTCGCCGACATGGTCGCGGAGGGACGGGTCTCGAGCTTCAATTCGTTCTTCCGGTTTCCGATTTTCGCCTGGGGCAAGTTCCCCGAACCGCGGGCGGTGGAGGTGAGCAGCACCTCTTTCCGGGTCACCACCGGGTTTGAGTTCGACTTCAAGAACGGCTGGGAGCTCGACGCGAGCCTGCTTCATGGCGGCAACAACCGCACCCAGCGGGGGCTGTCCGGGCTTGTGCTTTCAGAAGCCTTTTACGACGCCAATCTGGGTAATCTCTGCACCGACGGCAGCCGGGTCCGCCGCTGGGATGTGACGCCCTCGCGACCGACGGCGCGGTTCTTTGGTCAGACCTGCGAGAGCCTCGGACGCACAACGCTCTGGTACAATCCTTTCGGCGGTCAGGACCAACAAGCGGCGGGGATCGACGCTGCGATCCGCACCCGCGCCGAGCGGCGTGGCGAATCGCGGCTTTATGTGGCGGAAATCTCCGCCACAGGCGATCTCTTCGCCCTCAACGGGCGGCCGGTGCTGGCAGCGTTCGGCGCCGAGTGGCGGCGGGAAGAGCTGAACGACACCCCGTCCGGAGACGCGCGCGCCACGTTCCGCAATCCCGAACCGATCCTCGGCTTCAGTTCGACATCGGCGTCTGGCGAACGGGATGCGTCCGCAGCTTTTGCCGAGATCTATGTTCCGGTGTCTGACAGTTTCGAGCTGCAGCTCGCCGGCCGGTACGACGAATATGACGGCTTCGGCGGGGACTTTAACCCCAAGGTCGCCTTCCGGTTCGCGCCGATCGACGCTTTCATCATCCGCGGCAATTGGTCGACCTCGTTCCGCGCGCCGTCTCTGGCGGAGGCAGGCGCGGGTACGCTGCTATCGAGCTATACCGTCAGCTGCCGCGTCACGCCGCAAGCCTGCAACGGCAGCGCCACCGCCAGCGGACGCGCGCTCCTGTCGGAAGACGTGGCCAATCCCAATCTGCAGCCGGAAGAGGCGGAAAGCTGGGGCCTTGGCTTCCTGTTCCGGCCAACCGAAAGCATTGATCTCACCGTCGACTATTGGACCGTCGAGCACGAGAATCTGGTGGGCATCGACGAAGATGACTTCATCCGCCGGGCGCTCGCTGGCGCGTTCCCCGTGGTTGGGCCGGGCCTATTGCCGACGGGATCACCGGGTCTGGAGGTGGATCGCGGCTTCGTCACCGACGCCCATTTCCAGCTGAGCAATCTCGGCTTCCAGCGCACCTCCGGCTTCGACGTGAGCTACACCCAGTATTTCGACAGCGCGATCGGTGAGTTCAGCCTGCTGGCGGACGTGACCTATCTGCTGGAGTTTGAGCGCCAGTCGTCCGACAGCGCCGCGGTTGAAGATTTGGCCGGTACGTTCCGCTATCCCCAATTCCTCGCCGACATCCGTTTGCGTTGGAGGGGGGACCGCTGGAGCGCGTCTTTGGGCGCAAACTATACAAGCGCCTACGACGACGACCCTGCGCCCCGCACTCTCGCGGCAGTGGGCCTGCCCGCCGATGCGCAGGTCAAGGTAGATTCATGGCTCGTCTTTGACACAAGCGTCAGCTTTGACCTGACGGAGGCCTCCACCGTGCGCCTCAATGTCCAAAACATCCTGGATGAGGAACCGCCGCTGGTGCTCGGCACGAGCGCCAATGTCGACCACATCAACCACGACAGCCTTGGCCGCTTCGTCAGCCTGCGCTTTACGCACAGCTTCTAACAGCAAGGCCCCGCGGCGGCGCGCGTCTCCAATCGTGCGCCGCCGAGGTCTGTTGCACCGTGAGTGGTCCTGATGACGCCCGAGCCCCCCGCGCCCCTGCGTGAGACGCCTGCCGTTTCGCGCACCCCGGACGCCTATCTGATCCTTCTGGCGCTGGCGCTCATCGCCTTCGCCGCCACCTGGTTCGTGACGCCGGGCCGCTTTGCGGTGGCCGAAAACGCCGACGGCAGGACCCTGGTTCTGGCCGGGAGCTATGAGGCGGCCCCCGCGCCACAGCCAGCGCCCTGGCTTTTCGGCGACGCGGATCAGGCCGGGCTGATAGGCTTTTTGTTTGAAGGGCTTGTCTCGGGCGACCGCAATGGCGCCACGGTCGGGCTCATGGCTTTTCTGCTCATCACTGGCGGCGCCTTTGGCGTGATCCTGCGCACAGGTGCGATGGAGCGGGCGCTTCATGCCGCCCTCTACGATCAAGCCGGTGCGCCAAAACGGGGAAACGACGCGCTCCCTGCGATGCTGTTTGTGGCGTTTTCGATGGGCGGGGCGGTCTTCGGCATGGGCGAGGAGGCCATCGTCTTTGTGCTGATCGTTGCCCCCGCCCTGATCCGGTCCGGCTATGACAGCATTACCGCCGTCGTCTGTACCTATGCGGCCACCCAGATCGGTTTCGCCACCAGCTGGATGAACCCCTTCAGCCTGATCATTGCGCAAGGGATCGCGGACCTGCCCGCCTTGTCGGGGCTATGGTTGCGCGTCGCATGTTGGGGGGTGTTCACCGCGACCGGCGCTGTGTATGTTTGGCGTTATGCCCGCAGCGTGCGGCTCGATACGCGCCGCTCGGTCGCCTTCGCCAACGATGAGCCGACGCGCCGCCAAGCGACGACCATCGCCGTCGGCGCGCGCTTAAGCTTTGGCGACGGATTGGTCTTGCTCATTGTCGCCTTGGCCATCGCCTGGGTTGCCTGGGGGGTGACAACGCAAAACTATTATCTGCCCGAATTGGCGGGCCAGTTTTTCGCGCTGGGCCTTGGCGTCGGCGTCCTGGCGCGCCTGCTGCGCTTGAACGATCTGACCGGCAATGACCTTGTGGAGGCCTTCCGCCAAGGGGCCATGCAGATGGCGCCTGCCGCACTGATCATCGCCGCCGCCAAGGGCGTCGTCGCTCTGATGGGCGGCGACGATCCCGACGCCTTCACCGTTCTCAATACCGCGCTCAATGCTGCCGCGGGCTTCACGGCCGCCCTGCCGGATTGGGCCGCCGCCTGGGGCATGTTGGCGGTTCAGAGCGTTTTGAACCTCGCCATCGTCTCCGGCTCCGGCCAGGCTGCGCTGACCATGCCGTTGATGGCGCCCCTGGCCGACCTCTCCGGCGTCACCCGCCAGACCGCCGTCTTGGCCTTTCAGTTCGGCGACGGCTTCACCAACATGATCACCCCCGCCTCAGCCGCCCTCATGGGATCCCTCGCCGCCGCCCGGCTCGATTGGGTCACCTGGCTGCGCTTCGCCTGGAAACCGATGATAGCGCTCATGCTCATGAGCAGCGCTGCGGTCCTGATCGCCCACGCGGTGGGCTATGCCTGATTGGAGAGACCACCCATGCGGCTTTTTCAGAAAGCGGCGGTTTTGGCCGCGGCGTTAACGAGTGCTGCGCATGCCGACCCAGGCCGGCTTGTGATCGCCGGCGGGGCGATCTCCCGCGACAATACCGGGGTCCACGGCGCCTTTCTCGCGCATTTGGGGGGGGAAGGCCGCATTGCCGTTGTTCCCGCAGCGTCTGGAGAGCCGGCCAAGTCCGCGCAAGCCTATGTCGAAACGCTGGCGGCCTTCGGGGTCAGCGCCGACCGCATCGATGTCGTGCGTCTCGCAATCATTGACGACAACAGCACCCCTGAGACCAACGAAAGCGCGTGGGCCGACAACGCGGCCAATTCTGAGGAGATCGCCAAGATCGAAGCCGCTGCGGGCATCTGGTTCACAGGCGGGGATCAGGTCCGCATCACCGCCGCCCTCATTGCGCCCGATGGGCGCGCAACGCCGATGCTGGCCGCCATCCGCGCACGGCTCGCCGCGGGCGCCACAGTGGGCGGCACAAGCGCGGGCGCAGCGATGATGAGCCCAACCATGATCGCTCGCGGCGACAGCCTGGCTGCGCTTACCCGGCCGCTCTTGACGGGCGATGCGGCGGCCAGTGAAATGGACGGCGGCGCGCTGATGCTGGCGCCCGGGCTCGGCTTTCTCCAGGCTGGACTTGTCGATCAACACTTTGATCGCAAGGCCAGGCTCGGCCGCCTCGCCAGGGCCTTGGCCGAGCTTGCCCCGCCCCAACGCCTAGGCTTCGGCATCGATGAGGACACAGCCTTGGTCGTCAATCTCGCGGACAACACCGCCGTCGTCGCCGGGGTCGGCGGCGTCACCATATTGGACGCCCGGGGCGCGCAGCTCGCCATCGGCCGCCGCGGTCGCTTCGCCGCGACGGGCGTCGCCTTGAGCTATCTTTCCACAGGCGATCGGATTGACCTTGCATCGCTGACGATCGCCCCTGCCGATGGCCGCACGCTGATTCCACGGGGCAAGGGCTATTACAAGCATGCGGCCCAGTCCGGCGCCGGGATGGCTTTGCCCAATGACGGCCTTGAAGACGCCCTCGGGGTGGAGCTTGTCGATAATCGCGTCAGCGACCGACTCGAGCGCGTCTCGTTCGACAGCGCAGGCATCGGCGTGCGCTATATTTTTGATGAGACCCACGATACCTGGGGCGCCTTTGGCGATGACCCCGCAGGCGTCGGGCGCTACACCATCGGCGGCGTCCGGTTCTCCATCGAACCGGTCGAAGTCCGCATTCGCCAGAGCCGCCCATGACCGCCGCTCGCCCCCCATGGGCCATCGCACTGCATGGCGGCTCCGGCGTGGAGCCTGGTCGCGACTATTCCCGGGCCGTTGCTCAATTGGACGGGCTCGTTCGCCGCGTCGGGGCGCGCTTGCAGGCCGGCGACGCCGCCCTTGACGTGGTGGAGGACGCCGTCGCCGATATGGAGGCGTCGGGTCTTTATGTGGCAGGTCGCGGCTCGGCGCCGTCCAGCGCCGGCATTGTGGAGATGGACGCTTCAATCATGGACGGCGCGCGCCGCCGCGCCGGGGCTGTCTGCGCCATCCGCGAGGTCGTCCATCCGGTCAGCCTCGCCCGTGCCGTTATGGAGACCACCGCCCATGTCATGCTGGCAGGCGAAGGCGCGCTGGCCTTCGCCAAAGCCGCGGGCCACGCCCTCGTTGCAGACCCGGACAGCTACTATGTCCTGCCCCCCGGCGTGGAGACGGAAGACTTGAGCGCCGCCCGGCGCCACCATGGTACAGTCGGCGCGGCGGCCCTCGATACGATGGGCCGATTGGCCGCCGCGACGTCCACCGGCGGATTATTCGGTAAACTTGCCGGCCGCGTCGGCGATACGCCGCTGATCGGATCGGGCACCTGGGCCGATGAAACTGTGGCGGTTTCTTGCACGGGAACGGGAGAATACTTCATCCTGGCCGGCGGTGCGCAAAATGTGGCTTCCCGCATGCGCTATCAAGGCGCGTGCGTGCAATCGTCCGTAGACGGACTGATTGCCGACGTGGCCCGGCTGGGCGGGGACGGCGGGGTCATTGCGGTGACGCGAGCCGGCGATATTGCCTTCGCCTGCAATACGCTTGGCATGAAGCGCGCCGCCGCCAGCAGCAAAATCACGCCGTTCGCCAGCCTTTAAGCGGAAATTCCCGGCGAAAAATACTGACATTTTCGAGCAGCGTGTTGAGATCAAATCGGAATTCAGTCGATGCTCGCCTTTCAAAGACCGTCAGCGCAGCCATGTCATGATAGGAAGCAGCTGCAGTATTTTCAGATGATCGCTACATGGCGTGGCCATGCATATCGACATCGGTCCCAACCGCGCATCCCCGCCCGCGGTCCTTCTGCGGGAGAGCGATCGGGTCGGCCCGCAGGTCAAGAAACGCACACTCGCCAATTTCTCCGTCCTTCCGATGGATCAGGTGGAGATGATCTGCAGGGTGTTGAAAGGCGAAAAGCTCGGTCCCGTTGAGGATGCGTTTGAGTGCGTCCGCTCGCGCCGCCGCGGGCATGGGCAAGCCGTTGGACTGGCCATGGGCGGTGGACCGTGACGTCTGGACATTGCCGGCAAGGCGAGTGGCGATGGGCGCCTTATTCGCGTTGCCGGGATGGTCTTCGGCCAAGAGGAACTTCCAACATGACCACGAACGATCCGATGATTGCGCGTTGCTTCAACACCTGATTGCGGAGGGTCCACAGGCGATGCGTCACGTCATGACGACACGCATGAAGATTGCCATGAGCCGTCAGCGCGAGCCCTTTCTCGGCGCTGGCCATGAGGAACGCGACCCTGCGCGGCGGGGCTATGCACGGCGACAAACCCAAGCGCATCGACACCCCGGCCGGACCCCTGCATTGGGATGGTCCCAAAACCGCCCGCGCGCCCGAGCCTTTCTCTCCGCAAAGCCTGGAGCGCGGGCGCCGTGCGTGCCGCGCGGTGATGTGCGCGGGCGCCGAACTGTATGTCAAAGGCGTGTCGACCCGCGCGGTCGAAAAGGTGTTGGCCGCATTCGGCATGGAGGGGTTGTCGTCCACCAAAGTCAGTCGGGCC
>JBIKVO010000456.1:0-2679 GCA_044356795.1 Caulobacterales bacterium | reverse complement strand
CAAGCCGTGTCGACAAAACCAAACCGATGACGACCCGCCAATATGGCCGGTTGCTCGATGAGTGGATCGCAGAAATCGGTTTGGCGCCGTCTGCATAAGGAACGCATTCGTTGCGTCGAACCAAGGCGGCGCTGATATATCGCAAGACCGGCAACATCCGCGCGGTTCCGCTTCTGCTGGGCCACACCAAACTCGACAGCACCTTGCGCTATCTCGGGGTTGAGGTCGAAGATGCTCTTGCGATAGCCGAAAGCATCGACGTGTAACTGGGCACATGCAGCGGCTTTTGGCCGGATGGCATGCAAGCGCAGAAGCGCCATGCCGCTCGGTGTGCTCCCCAGGCACGATTGGCTGGATGCCACAGTTAGCCATCGGCGGCTAAATGTGGCTAATGCTGAGGTTGTTCCCAAAGCCGGGGCGCTGCGCTCCAGGCTTAGGCTGGCTTTTCCGTCTGGCGTCATCGAAATCGGTGCGCCTCTGCGCATGACCGATTGCAGTCGAGAATGGGATGCCGGTTGGCGCTTGGGTTTGCTCTCGACTTTTGTCCCGATCTAACGAAAATCCAATACACGATGCGCCATTCGTCGATATTGAGAGAGTTGGTGTCGGGCTCCGACCACATTGCACTGGCGCGCCTTTCGAATTGCGCGCAGCGCCTGTTGGCGTATGCAGACGAGCAGGGCGGCCTCGCCTTGACGCCGGGCGGAGCCTTAAAGCGCGTGCACGTGAACCACGCTGCCGAAGTTTTCGATTGGCCGGGGCACACGCCGGAAGAGCTCTACCGCTTAAACAAAGTTCTCAACGAGGAAGACGTGTTTCCACTTTGGGTGCTGCACCAATTTCTGCTGCACACAAGGCACGCCCGCCATTCGAACAAGATGTTCCAGCCAACAAAAGCTGGGCGCGCGCTCATTGACGCCCCCATCCGCGCCTTCAATGAAATAGTTCCGCGTTTTCTCGTGGAGGTCGACCATTCGGCTATAGGTCGCGTTCGGAATGACATTCCCGGACGTCTTGCCGAATATCTTGATGCCTTGAACTTGGCGGCAGGCGACTGGATTGGCGTCAAGGCGCTGACGGAGCAACTGCTAGGTTCTGCGCCCGGCCAGAATTGGGACTCACGCCCGTTATCCCTCTATGTGGCGGTGATCCGGCCGCTGGTTTGGTGCGGCCTGTTGCTCGAAGAGAATGGCGGTAGGTCAAATTCAAGGGTGATGAAATCCCCGCTGTGGCATGAGGCGCTGGAGCCGCGAGGGTGGTTGAACTAAGCGGTGAATGTCCGTTTTGGGTTGGGGTTTTGTGGCCCGACGTTGACTTCCGTTCCTGGGATGCTGCGAAAGGCACAAGGGCACGCAAATTCGGTGGCGAGTTAGCCGATCGGCTCAGCCAATGCCATGTTTTTGGTCGACCAGATCGCGATACCCACACCAAAGAAGTCGCGGTCGTTGCTCCAGATGGCGGCGTCGAGCGCGAGCGCAGCGGCGACAACCGGCCAGTCAGATTGCGCCCGTATATGAAGGCGCGTGCGGGCGGCGTCTTCGAGATTGGCATAGGCTGCGGCTTCAAGAGGCTGGATAGCTTGCAGCACCTCGCCGAGCAAACGGCGTGCATCGCCTGCTTCAAAGCCGATTTTGGCTTCCAAGATGTGGGCGGCTTCTTCCGCCTGGGCGATGGGCGCTGCGAGAACAATGCCGCGCGTAACGGATTCGCGCACCACGCGTCTGGTGTGCTTGCCAGCGACCGTCGAAACCAGAATGTTCGCATCAACAATGATCACGTCCGGCGCTTCTTCTTGGCGCCGCCGCTTCGGGCAGGTTTACCCTCGGTCCATGGGTCTTCAAACGGCGCGTCGTCCTCAATGCCCAAGGCCTTCAGGCGGCCCGCGACATCAATGCCGGCGCGCTCCAGCTTTTGCCGGGTTGCTTGCGCATCTGCCGCCAAAGCGTCCCAATCGATCGGTAAGTCCGGGTCGCGACGCGCGGGCGTATAATATCCAATGATCTTGTCGTGACTTGTTACCACGACGGCGGTTTGCGCATCGCGCGCGATCGTTGTGAAATTCGCGCGAAACTCTTTGACGCCCATACGCACAGTCATCTTGGTCTCCTTGCGGCAAGTGTACACAATTGTGCGCATAATTCAAGTGGCGCGTGACGACTGGGACCGACCGTACAACGGCCTTTGCGCCTTAGCATCCGATGGCTTCGACGCAGGCGTGGCAAAGATCGCGGCGGCGACGCCTTCGCTCATTTGCCGCACCGGATCGTTGGTCAGATGGGCATAACGCGCGGTCGTCGACGGCTGGGTGTGGCCCAGCGCTTTGCCGATGACATAGAGGCTAGCGCCATTAGCCGCGGCAAAAGATGCAAAGGAGTGGCGCAAGTCATGCAGTCGAACGTCGACGAACCCGGCTTTACGGCGGATGCGTTCCCAGGCCTTTTGCATCCCAATGATCGGTTGATCGCCGCGGGCCGATGGAAAGACAAACCTTGAATCAAAGCGGCCGGCTGAAAGCTGGCGGCGCCGTTCAAGGATAGCCAAAGCGCGCGAATTCGTCGGAATGGTTTTCTCGCCAGTTTTCGATCGGTGTCGGGGCAGTCGAATGCTTGCGCGCTCGAAATCAATTTTCTGCCATTGCAGGCCTTGGATTTCGGACTTTGGTCTTCTTCACTTTGAAGC
>JBIKVO010000216.1:0-5510 GCA_044356795.1 Caulobacterales bacterium | reverse complement strand
GGGCTCTCCCGCAAGAGATCGCGATTGACGGCCCAGGTCAGGCAAGACGAAAGCGACAAAACTGACGACCTTGCTATGCCTTCGCCACCGCGCACAATTGAGCGGTTGCGGCCAGTTTTCTCGCCAACGCGAGCAGTCTTTCCCATGGTGATCGCGTGCTAAGCCAGTTCGATGTCGCCCCGGGAAATCTCGCGGATCAACCGGTCGCCGAGTAATGGGATGATGTGCAGTCGGAGCTTACGTGCATCGGCTTCCCAAGAGCTTTGCCGCTTGCTTGGCGCCGCGGCAGGGCCCTCAAGCAGCCAGCGCTCGACGAGTTCCCGCAATGTGAGATCTCGTTCCTTTGCTTGGATCAGTTCGCGTCGGGCGTCGTGAGGGTTTACGCCCTCGAAGATCTGACCGCGCAGCGTGATGGCGCGCGCGCGCCTGCTCAACAGTCACGGCGCCGTGCTCGCCCAACGTCTCGCGGCCCTGCTGACCATTGCGCTTCCATTTAAGCCGGTAGACCTTTTTCCCGGAGGCCATCGCCTCGACGTGAAAGCCGGGGATTTCGGTGTCGAACAGCGCTGCGCGCGCGACGCCAGGCGGGCGCAAAAGCATCTATCACGCGTTTGGTGAGCTTGGTCTTTGCCATGTGAATTTGAACTCCCCGAGATATCCCAAGGTTGACCCGTGTATCCCTGGTGTACCCTCAGAACAGAAATGGACGCCAATTCCTGCTCACCAGAGGCGAGTAGGCGTTTGATCAAGTCCTTGGAAGTACAAGCTATTACAAGCTGTGGCAGATTGCGAAAAGTTAAGAAAAGTCCAAACTCAATTTTTAGAATCCCATCATCCATAGCAATGACAGCGCCTATGGTTCCAATAATTGCCCAGATCGGATTGTCGCCAGGGATCAGTTGCGCAATTGTCGCCGCAAAGCCGCCGCTCAGCACCATGGCGATCTCGACAGGCTTGAGCGTTGCGCCAGAGCGCTTGAGCCGCCGCGTGGTGTCCGAATTGAGCACCCGGAATTGCTCACGGAGTTTATCGCGCCCAAGCGCTATCAGCGGTATCGATCACAAAAAGCATCGGCCATGTTCGGTCTCGCAAATTGGCGTTACCTGGGCAGGCCCATTCCCCACCCTTGAGAACAGCCTAGGCGGCTTGCCACCGCCATACGGCTGCGGGTAGCG
Organism: Caulobacterales bacterium; assembly: GCA_044356795.1. Lineage (GTDB taxonomy): Bacteria > Pseudomonadota > Alphaproteobacteria > Caulobacterales > Aquidulcibacteraceae > JBIKVO01. The sequence continues at coordinate 4,335 of JBIKVO010000216.1, read as the reverse complement.
TCCCCCATTCACGAGCGCGTGAAGCGCCTTGCGGGGGAGTAGCTCATGGCCGGCGGCCAATTGTTTGCAAAGAAGAGCGTCGCGGCCATTCAGGCCGAATACAATAAGGGCGAGCTGAAGCGGACATTGGGTCCGCTCAATCTCGTCAGTTTGGGCGTCGGTGCGATTATCGGGGCCGGCATCTTCGTCATTACCGGCCAGGCGGCCGCCACCAGCGCCGGTCCGGCCTTGATCCTGTCCTTCGTGATTGCCGGATTGGTGTGCGCCTTTGCGGGGCTTTGCTACGCCGAACTGGCCTCCACCATGCCGGTGTCCGGCTCGGCCTATTCCTATGCGTATGTCACGATGGGCGAGATGTTCGCCTGGGCCATGGGATGGTTGCTGCTGCTGGAATATGGCATCGCGGCTTCCACTGTGGCGGTGGGATGGTCGGGTTATGCTGCCAGTCTGCTCGGCGATCTGGGCATTTATGTCCCCGCAATGTTCCGCGAAGCGACGGGCGCCTTGGTGCTCAATCAGGATGTCGCCGCCGGTGTCGCCAATCCGACGTTTGAGGTCTTGCGCGCAACGCCTGTCACCTTGTCGGACGGTACAATCGCGACGCTGGCCGGACAAGCGAAGGTGGTGGTGCAGGGCGCCTTCGCCGCACCGCTCGACAGCTACAGCATTATCGCTGTCGGCGCCGATGGCGCGCATCAGCTGAACGCCAGCGTTGATATCAAATCAGTCGTGGAAACAACTGGTGTTCTTGTCGATCCCGCAAAGGTGACAATGGCGACCGGCGCCGTGGTGGATGTGGCGAAAGGTCAATCGCTGACGATTGCCGCCGACACTTTGATGCGCTTCCCGAAAGAAACGCCGATCACCATCCCCTCCGAAGCGATCACGGTCACGGCGTTCAATCTTGTTGCGGCGCTCGGCGTTTTGATGGTCACCATGCTGCTGGTTGTGGGCATCAGTGAAAGCGCGAATGTCAACAATATCATCGTGGTGGTGAAAGTTGGCGTGCTGCTGCTGTTTATCGCGATCGGCGTGTTCTACATCAAGCCGGAGAACTATACGCCGTTCATCCCGCCCGCTGGCGACGCCTTCGGTGAATTTGGCGTGTCGGGGATTTTCGTCGCGGCGTCGGCGGTATTTTTCGCTTATGTCGGATTTGAAGCGGTGTCGACAGCGGCCGGGGAAGCGAAAAATCCCGGGCGCGATTTGCCGATCGGCATCCTGGGATCGCTGGCGATCTGCACGATCCTTTATATGCTCACCACTCTCGTGCTCACAGGGGTGGTGAACTATACACAGCTGAATGTTAAAGAACCGATGGCCGTCGCGGCTGATGCGATGGGCGTGGAGTGGTTTTCGTGGGCGATCAAGATTGGCGCCGTCACGGGGTTAAGCTCGGTGATGCTGGTGCTGGTGTATGCACAGACCCGCGTGTTTTATCAGATGTCGAAGGATGGGCTGGTGCCGGATTTGTTTGGCCGCATCAACGCCACGTTCCGCACGCCAGCCAATGGCACGATGTTGTTGGGCGTGGTGATTGCAATTGCCGCCGCCACGCTGCCGCTGGGGGTGCTGGGTGATCTGGTGTCGCTGGGTACGGCGTCGGCATTTTTGATCGTGTGCCTTTCTGTGCTGTATTTGCGCAAATCGCATCCCGATCTGGCGCGGCCGTTCAAGGTGCCGTTCTATCCGGTGTTCCCGTTCATTGGCGTCCTGCTGTGCCTTGTGATGATCGTGCCGATCCTGATCACGAAAGTGGAATCGTTCCTCAATGGCAAGCCGCTGCCGTTGTTGTTGCTTGGCGGATATCTGGTGCTCGGCGTGCTGGTATATGCCGTATATGGCTATCGAAACTCCAAGATCAGTCATCCGCAAGCCGCGCAGTGACATTCCCGAAATCGCGGATTTGGCGGGGGCCAGGCCGCGCGGTCTGGCCCTTTTTGCTTGCGCTGCGTCGTGATAGGCGTCGTATGACCATGGTGTGCGCGCGACGCGGGAGGAAGCGATGAAGCGGGCAATCTTGATTGGCATGTGGATAGTGGGTGGTGTCGGCGTGCTGCTGGGCGCTGCTGCAGCTTATTTGCTCACGCTGCTGTCGCCCGACAATGTGCGCGCGCAAGTGGAAAAAGCGGTGGAGGCCGCGACCGGCCGCGATCTCAGTATCCAAGGCGAAGTGGGTGTTGCATTGTGGCCCGTGTTCGGCGTGAGTGCAAAAGATGTGTCGCTTGCCAATGTCGCTGGCGGCGTCGCGCCCGTGCTGGCGCAAGCCCGGGAAGTCAAGGTTGGCGTGGCGATTTGGCCGCTGCTCGATCGCGAAATTGAAGTGCATGAGCTGGTCATCGAAGGCCCGACCCTGAATTTGGAAGTCGACGCCAAAGGCGCGCCAAATTGGGTGTTTACGCCGCCGCCCGCTGCAGTGCCGCCGCCGCAAGGCCCCACCGCACCCGCACCGGCAGCCCCAAAGCTGACCGTGCACACTGTACGCGTGATCGATGGCGCAGTCAGTTACGCCAACGCTCAATCCCAGCAACGCTACAGCGTGTCAGCACTCACACTCGACAGCGCCTTGCGCGGATGGGATCAGCCAACAACGGTGCGCGGTCATGGCGTCTTCAACGAGGAAGCCGTCAAGGTCGAGGCCGAGATTGGCCGCGCCGGCGTGCTTCTTGATGGCGCCGAAACACCTTTGGTGTTTTTGCTGAATTCAACGCCCCTCGTTGCTCGCTTTGACGGCACAGCGATAGCGGCAAGCGGTGGATTGCGTGGCGCGATCGAGGCTTCAGGCCCCAGCCTGCGAAACCTGTCGCGCTGGGTGGGTGCGCATTTGGGCGATGGGTCGATGCTAAAGGCGTTCCGGGTTGTGGGCGCACTGACGCGCACGGAGGCGCGCGCGTCGTTTGAGAACGCGACGATCACGCTTGATGGTATTGATGCGCGCGGTGATTTCTCGTTGGAATCTCTTGCGTCGCGGGGCGCGCGCAAGCCATTGCTGAGCGGGCGTTTGGAAGTGAAGGGCGCCAATCTTACACCGTATCTCACGGTGGCGCGTCCAGTGGCGGGGCAGCCGGCTTCCGCAGAAGCCGAGCCGCCGCGCGTGGAAATCGCCGCGCTAGACGTGAAGCGCACGGGCTGGGATGAAACGCCGCTTGATTTTTCCGGTCTGAACGCGATCGACGCCAGCCTTGAGATCACGGTTTCAGCGCCGTTGCGCATCCAAACCATGCAGATTGATCAATTGCAAACTGATCTGACCCTGCAGGATGGTCTGCTGCTCGCTTCGCTTAATCGCATGCAAATGTATGGCGGTTCTGGCGATGGCCGGGTGACGATCAATGTCCGCGAACCGCAAATGCAAATTGGCGCCGAATTGACAATCAATGGCGTGCGAGCGGAGCAGTTTCTCCAGGCCTTTATGGGATATGATCAACTCAATGCCGCAGCGGTCGTGCGCTTCAAGGTGCGCGCCTCCGGGCAATCCCAGGATGCGCTTTTGCGGTCTTTGTCGGGCGATGGTGGCTTTGCGTTCAGCAATGGCGCGCTGAGCGGCGTGGACTTTGGCGGCGTTTCGCGCACGGTCGGGAATCTTCTCGACGGCAAATTGATCGGACCGCAGGCGCGCACGCCGTTCAATGGGTTTAGCGCCAACTTCCAAATCAATCGCGGCATCGCCGCCACGCGGGATTTCACGCTGGAAAGCAGTGAAATGCGTTTGACTGCGATTGGTGCGATCGATGTCGCCAATCAGGCGCTGGAATTGCGATTGACGCCGGCAAGCATAGTGGGCCGGCGGCGCGATGGGTCGGCGTCGACAGGGTTGCCGTTGCCGTTCGTGGCGAAAGGCCCATGGAACAAGCTGGAATTTTCTGCAGATCTCATTGGTGCGGCGCGCGGTGGGGTGGAGCGGCGCGTGTGTGAGGTGTTTCGTCAGGCGCCAGCGGGCGTGCGCCCCAGCGGGTGTTGATGCATTTAAGGCAAGGTCCGATCCGATAGGCTAGGATCGGAATGCGCAAATTTTTCTTGGAATGCGTTTTCTATCGACCAACCGGGATCCACTTGGTCGGCAAATGCGCCAGGTCACGCACTCATAAAGCGTCAGTTGGGATCCCCATTGCCGGCGGCCCCTGATTCATTGGCGTCAAAAGAGATCGCCGATGCCGCCTATTCGCCGTTACGCGATGTTTCACCTTGCCTAGGGAATCTCTGAACAAGTCTGAGGATTCCCGATTGCTGCGAAGCAGTCCATGGTGATGAGGGTTTAACGGGATGCGGACCGATGCGGCAAACGACTTTCGCGACTATGGGGTTTGATCGTTACGCCAAGACGACGCGCAAGGC
>JBIKVO010000227.1:0-5310 GCA_044356795.1 Caulobacterales bacterium | reverse complement strand
CCGCCCAGCGAAAAGCGCAGATCATCGCTGGCGCCAACCTTGATTCTCCCTGACGCCACAAGGCCAAAGCCGGCGGCGTCTTCCGCGGCAGCCCCTGCAGCGATGCGCAATTGCCGCGCCACCCCCGCGACCGAGAAATCGCCAAGATCGTTCTTGAAGTTTAAACGCGCGATCAAATCCGGCAACTGATCATCATCGTGCTCGATCAAAATCGGGCTGAGATTGGTAACGCCGGCCGTCTCCGGATTTTCCAGCGCGACCTGGAAAGTCATCGTCTGAGACAATGTGCCGGTGTAGCGCACCTGCATTTGGCGCGCGAACACAGTGCCTTCCGTTGGGCCGATGAAGTCCGTGGTCTCCGGCAAGGCCGCGACATTCATGAATGTCGACCAGTCCTGGCCAAACAGCCAATCACCGTTTTGAAAATAGGCGCGACGAAGCGCCAGATTATAGGCATTGGTGACGCGCTCTGAGCCTTGCGTACCGGGGGCGGCTTGGAAATCCCCCTCAACATAAATCTGGCCGACCGACGTCGCCGCGTTGATCCACAAGCGCGTTTGTTTGGCGTGCAGATCGGTGACGAAATCCTGCGACGCCGCCGGCGCCTCAACCGGAATGGCGCTTGGCAGGTAGAAGTCGCGGCCAAAACCAGCCGGCGGCGCGCCATCGCCAAAGTCCGAAACGAGCGCTTCGCCCTTGACGAAGCCGCCGATCTTGATCATCGCGTCGCCAACCTTGAAGCCATCGGCGGGCGCAGCCGGCGCCGCAGGCATGGCCGCCACCTGGCGTTCAAGCGCAATAGCCTTTTGCGCCGCTGCAGCATCGGCGGACTTGGACGCCTCGAGCTCAGCGCGCACGCCCGCCAGCGCCTCTTCCAGCGCCTTTAGGCGGGCCTCAAGATCAGCGCGCGATGGCGGCGTCTGGGCGAGCGCAAAACTCGGCGCAAAAATGAACATGGCCGCACCCGCCAAAAGGCAAGTGCGCATCAAGGCCGGGGTGCGCATGATTTCTTCCTCCCGCATGGGCGCCGACGCACCCTCCTGCGCCACGCCCTGATCACATGACAGACTGTTCATCGCGGGCCCCTTGCGACAGCTGGACTTTGGTCGCGACATCATGCTTCGCTTAAAAAAACCTTGCAGCGCGCTCAGCGCGCTGCCATGGGGCGGGGCGGGAACACCATTCTATCTTTGGCGCGCGGCGTCGACCAAAGTCTCAACGTCCAAAACAGGTTCACGCTTGAGACTGCGCCTTAGATTGGCGATCCTGCACACGCCGCGCGACCCGAAAGCCCGCGCATCAGACCGCCCAATCACGGGTCCAACGCTGAAGGAGTGCGCCATGCCCAGCCCGACCCCGCAAGCCGGCCCGACACCGGCCCAGATCATTCCCGTGCCGCAGGCGTGGCGTGAACATGCCCGCATCGACGCGGTTTCCCACGCCAGCATGACCGCCGCCGCCATATCAGACCCAGACGCCTTCTGGGGCCACCATGGGCGACGCATCGACTGGTTCAAACTTTATTCCGAAGTGAAGGACGTCTCCTTCCACGAAGATGATTTTCGCATCCGCTGGTATGGCGATGGGATCACGAATGTCGCTTATAATTGCGTCGATCGTCATGTCGCCACACGCGGCGATCAGGTTGCGATTATCTGGGAGGGCGACGATCCCAGCGAGCAGCGCGAGATCACCTACCGAACATTGCTCTCGGAAGTGGGTCGCTTTGCCAATGTTTTGAAATCGCACGGCGTACAAAAGGGCGATACCGTTACGATCTACATGCCGATGATCCCGGAAGCCGCTTTTGCCATGCTGGCGTGCGCACGCATCGGGGCCATTCACTCGATCGTGTTTGGCGGATTCTCCCCCGAGAGCCTCGCCAACCGCATCAATGATTGCGACAGCAAGGTGGTCATCACCGCCGATGAAGGCCTGCGCGGCGGCAAAAAAGTGCCGCTGAAAGCCAATGTCGACGCTGCGATCACACAGACACGCTCGGTGCAAACAGTGATTGTCGTCACGCGCACCGGGGCGGATGTGATGATGACGCCGGGCCGCGATGTGCGCTATGAAGCGGCAGCGTTGCAGGTCAACGACGAGTGTCCATGCGAGCCAATGGGCGCAGAAGATCCGCTGTTTATTCTGTACACGTCCGGATCAACCGGCAAACCGAAGGGCGTGCTGCACACCACCGGAGGTTATCTTGTTTATGCATCGATGACGCACGAACTTGTTTTTGATTACCGCGACGGCGACATTTATTGGTGCACTGCCGATGTCGGTTGGGTCACGGGCCACAGCTATATTGTATATGGGCCTTTGGCCAATGGCGCGACAACCTTGATGTTTGAAGGCATCCCGACTTATCCCAGCGCATCGCGTTTTTGGGAAGTGATCGACAAGCATCAAGTCACGATCTTCTACACCGCGCCGACTGCAATCCGCGCGCTGATGCGCGATGGTGAAGGCCCGGTGCAGACATCCTCGCGCGCGTCTCTGCGGCTGCTTGGATCCGTCGGAGAGCCGATCAATCCTGAGGCTTGGCTGTGGTATCACCGCGTGGTCGGCGCCAGTCGCTGCCCCATCGTGGACACCTATTGGCAGACGGAAACCGGCGGCATTCTGATTTCGCCGCTGCCCGGCGCAACCGACCTGAAACCCGGCTCCGCAACAAGGCCCTTCTTCGGCGTCCGTCCGGCTTTGGTCGACGCCAATGGCGCCATCCTAGACGGCGCGACCGATGGCAATCTGGTCATGCTCGATAGCTGGCCTGGCCAGGCGCGCACCGTGTTCAATGATCATGCACGCTTTTTCCAAACCTATTTCTCAACATACAAGGGCATGTACTTCACCGGCGACGGCTGTCGGCGCGATGCCGATGGCTATTACTGGATCACCGGTCGGGTCGATGACGTCATCAATGTGTCGGGCCATCGCCTTGGCACAGCCGAAATCGAAAGCGCCCTCGTTGCACACGAAAAAGTGGCTGAAGCCGCTGTCGTTGGTTTCCCACATGATCTGAAGGGACAGGGCATTTACGCCTATGTCACGTTGAATGCCCAAGAAACACCCAGCGAAGATTTACGCAAGCAACTGGTCGCATGGGTGCGCACCGAGATTGGCCCAATCGCCACGCCCGATACGATCCAATTTGCACCGGGCCTGCCGAAAACGCGATCCGGCAAGATCATGCGGCGCATTTTGCGGAAAATCGCAGAAAACGACATCGCCAATCTCGGCGATACGTCAACGCTCGCCGATCCCGCCGTCGTGGATGACCTTGTCGCAAATCGCGCGGGCGCGTGATGGGGCGCTCTTGATCGACAAACGGTTTTGCCGTGAAAAGATGGGCGGGCGCGCATGGACGCGCCCGCCTTGATCGCAATCATCCTTCGACCCGATGGATCACAACCATCAAAGCCTAAAACAGTGTTCCCTGCCCACCGCCGCCGCCAGGTGCGTCTTCGGCTGCACGCCGCTTTTTGACAGGCATTGAGGGCGGCGCTTCGCCAGCATCAAAGATCGCAGCAGTCCGCGCGCCATCGCTAAATCCAAGGCGCACTGTCTCGCCAGCATCGAGCCCATGGGCGCTGCGAACAATCGCCCCGTCAGCCCGCGTCACCAAAACAAAGCCACGCGCCAAAACATGCTTATAGGATAGCGTCTCCAACACCCGCGCTGCGCCGCCCAGCGCAGCAGACTTGGTCTGGATTAGTCTCGCCAGCGCCGGCGCAAAACGCTGGCCGACAATGCGCAAACGATCGCCGGACTGCGTCTCCACGCGCGCCTGTGCAGCCGATTGGCGCGCGCTGAGTTCAGCGATGCGCTGGCGCTTGCGCGCAAGATCCTGGCTTAACGCGTCAGGCCGCAAGCGCGCGGCCGTCCGATCAAACTTGCCGGCCGCCGCGCGCGCATTGGCGATGAGCGCCAGCCCCAGCCGCTCACCCGCGCGATCAAACCGCTGCTGCGCCATTCCCAACAGGGTTTCCGGCTTGGGCAAACGACCAGCCGCCGCGCGCAACTCAACCCGCTTGCGATCCACACCGCGTTGCAAGCCGCCGCTCAGGCGACCGCCCAAAATACTCAACCGCGAAACCAACTCCGCGCGAACGGGCACCGCCTTTTCTGCAGCGCCAGTCGGCGTCGGCGCGCGCAAATCGGAAGCGTAATCGATCAATGTGGTGTCAGTTTCGTGGCCCACCGCCGAGATCAAGGGGATCCGGCTTTCCGCGGCCGCGCGCACCACAACTTCCTCATTAAAGGCCCACAGATCTTCAATTGATCCGCCACCCCTTGCGACGATCAGCACATCCGGACGCAGATCATCGCTGAGCTGGTTAAAGCCGCGGATGGCGGCAGCAATCTGACCCGCCGCCTGGTCGCCCTGCACCAGCACAGGCCACAGCAGCACGTGTCGCGGAAAGCGTTCCGACAAGCGATGCAGAATATCGCGGATTACAGCACCCGTGGGCGATGTCACCACGCCAATCACCTGCGGCAAAAACGGGATCGGCTTTTTGCGCGCCTCAGCAAACAACCCTTCGCCAGCAAGTTTCGCCTTCAGTTTTTCCAGTTGCGCAAGCAAGGCGCCCACGCCCGCCGGCGCCAACCGATCGGCAATCAGCTGGTAGCTGGATTTGCCAGGAAAGGTGGTAAGGCGGCCCTCTGCCACCACCTCCAACCCCTCTTCGGGACGGAACTTCAGGTTCGCCGCCTGTCCCTTCCACATCACCATATTGATGACAGCGCTTTCATCCTTCAAGTCAGCATAGAGGTGACCTGACTTCGCAACCGTCACGCGGCCGAGCTCGCCGCGGACGCGCACGCGGTCAAACGCTGTTTCCATCGTGCGTTTGATGACGCCCGACAACTCCGACACGGAGAATTCGGGGAGGTTGCTGGCGGGTGTGAGGGCGGCTGATTCGGGCATGAGGCCACTATAGCCCGTTTACGGAACAATCAGCCCTGCGGCTGCGCCGGCGCCTTACCCAACATCACCCTGGCCTCTTCTTCAGATTTGCCCCAATACTTCATCGTGATGGGGATTTGCGCCGCGATGAAAGCGAGCGTGATCGGAATCACGCCAATCACTTTGAAATTGGCCCAGAAGGCTTCCGATGTGTTGCGCCACATCACTTCATTCAAAACCGCCAAGGCTACGTAGAACAGCCCGTAGCGCACCGCGAGTGTGCGCCAGATCACGTCGGGCAAATCGAACGCCGATCCAAACAGCATCTTCCAGACATTCTTGCCAACCAAAAGCCCACCAAATATCGCCGCAGCAAAAAGCATATTGATGATCGTCGG
>JBIKVO010000434.1:0-2910 GCA_044356795.1 Caulobacterales bacterium | reverse complement strand
AAACCAGCGATCATGGAGGATCAGCGTCAAAGCGCCAAAAATCATGATGATCGCAGACGACACCAACAACATCGGCGGTGTGCGTTTCTGCACCAACCACGCATAGGCCAACGCAATCACCGTCGCGACCATGAATACGCCGGTGGCGACGAAGATCGCGTTTTCCGGATCGCGCCCCTGCCACACATTATAGGCCATCATGAAGGTTGCGGCGGGTCCAAGCTCCACCAAAAGATTGGCCGCGCTCTCGCCTGTCTTCATGCCGCTTTTGCCGCTGCTCTTGCTATCGCCAGCTTCGTCATTGCTGGTCATGACTGCACAGCAATCGCTTCAATTTCGATCAGAAAATCAGGGTGCACGAGAGAAGCCACGCCGATCATTGTGCTGGCGGGATAGGGCCCCTCGCCCAGATATTTCAGGCGTACCGCGCGCACAACGGCAGCCTTTTCGGGTGTGAGGTCGACAATATAGGTCACAAGCTTGGCGATTTTGCTCATTGGTGCACCGGCCCCATGCAGCGCCGCCTTGACATTGGCGTAAACCTGTTCGGCCTGCGCAGCGATATCGCCGACCCCGACAATCGCCCCGTCAGGATCCAGCGCCACCTGTCCGCTGAGGTGGATCTGCATGCCAGCAGAAACAATCGCGACATGCGAATAGCCGCGCGGCGTATGGAGTCCGGCAGGATTAATCCGCTCGATCGTCATGGCGTCTCTTTTGATCCGTGAAAACACGCACAACACCTTAGGGCATGTCGCCAGATACGCCAACACGCCCGCCGAGGGAGAGAGGTCCCGGCGAGCGTGCGGAATGAAACGCGCCACACCCTAGTTAGAAGCGGAACGTCCCTTTCACAGTCAGCGGAACCGACAGCCGATCGCCTTCATCATTGATTGCGGCAAGCCCGAGGCCGCCAATGTCGCGGTCGTCATCTTCCAGGCTCGACTGGTAGCGCAAGCCGGTCTCGATGCTGATCTCAAAGCCAGGCGTCAGTTCGACGCTCGCGCCGACATCAAGCCCCAGAGTAAAGGCTGTGCTGTCGTCGTAAAAGCGCACATTATTGAGGGCGATGTCGTTCGGCTCTGCGCCGACACCTGCCGGGACCGGCACGGTAAAACTGGCGCGGATCGCGTCCACCTGCGTGACGCCAACACGGCCGCCGATATAGGGCATGAAGCCGCCGCCCATGTCAAAGTGCTGGCGCACGCCGCCTTCAATGCTGAGGGATTGGAACTCGCCGAAGCGGCCAATGACCGGAAGGCTTGCCGACAGCGCCGGCACAAATGCCGTGCCGACTTGCACCTGGCCTTCATCGGCCGTGATCGAGCGCAGCGCGCCGATCAGTTCAAGTCCACCGCCCAGTCCATAAGCGCCTTCGACGCCAAAACTGGCGGCTTCGCCATAAATATCATCAAAGCTGCGCGCCTGGATGCGCAGTTCAGCAGCGACAGCAGGAAGGTTGGGATTGAGCGCCGCCAGCGACGCGACCGGCGCCGTGGCGCCGCCGTGGACGTCGCCGTCCACCGGGACCTCAAGACCGCCGGTGATCGAGCCGGCAAACTGGCCCGCGTCCAGCGGTTTGGCCATCGCCGGACCGATCAAGGCCGGGCTAAAGATGGCGACGGTCAGGGCCGCCGTTACAATGATGCGCTTCATGGAATGCCTCCAATGCATTGGGTGATCACAACACTATAGTCTATTTTTTATCGCACACAATACATACTATCGTCAAACGCGAGGCCCCTCCGCAGCGCACGCGCGACAGGCGTATTCAGCCGTATCGTGGAGGCCCTCGCGTGATCGGCGCTTCACGTCAGTCGATGACTGAGCAAGAGATCGGCCCCCAAAGTCGGGCGGAACCTACCAAGGATCAAATCCCACAGGTGGGCTGACGTCCTGCAAATAGCTTTGGCCGGCCTGTCGGCCAATATCCTGCAGCAAACCGATATTGCTCGGCAACGCGCAGGTCATGTCGGCGAGACGCAGATATTCAGCCTCCGTCAGCGCGCGCCGCAACAGCGCCTCTGCGTGTTCAGGGCGTTGCCCGCCTGGCTGTGGCCGTTCAATTCGGGCGTCCATGCGCTGAAAATGGCAGATCGGCGTCGGCGTGAGATAGGGCGCACTTGGCTGGTCGAGTTTTTCACTGTTGATGTACCAGCGTCTTGGCGTGTGCGACAGCGCCTGCAGCGTCACAATCTGCTGCAAGCCGATATCGCTCATCAAGCCTCGCAGCGCCGTGACTGTCTGCTCGAAAAACGGTTTGGCGCGAAAATCCCTGGCCTTATATCGTTCGCGCAAATAACCCGTACCGATCGACAAAAGATACAATTGATCAGCCCCTATCGGCCATTCAAAGCCGTAGGCGGGGTCGCGCACCATCGTGAGCAGTTCAAGAGCGGGATTATTGTTCCCGCCAACCCCGCCATCAATAAAGAAAAAATCCTGCTTGGCGGGCTTTTTGATATTTGGTGCAACGGCGTTGTCTTCGTCATGCTCCTCCAAAGATAACATCACGCCTTCAAAAAAGTGTGGTGCAGCAGCACTTGCCTGAACCAGATCGCGCAGCAAGAAAACTTTATTGCTGTCATAATACTTCCAGCGCGGATTATTCGTCAAAGACCAGGCCGCGCCTGAATCGATCCGCTTGCAAAACAGCGCCAGGCCTGTCTGCAAATTCGGCGAGGCCAAGGTGTTTTCGCGAAACGCCGCACCCAGCGCTTTTGTCAGCGGCCCACTTTTGAAGCGCGGTGCGAGGAAACCAATGCCGCCGCTCTTGTCTTTGAAAATATCGGGGATCAGACTGACATAAAGATCGGTTATCTCTGCCACGGACATGCCCAAAGCGAGGCCGGTTGCGATGATCGAGCCGGTTGAAGTGCCGCCGATTAAGTCAAAATACTGGCAGAGCTT
>JBIKVO010000114.1:0-8251 GCA_044356795.1 Caulobacterales bacterium | reverse complement strand
AATGCGAATTGCTGCTGCCGATCGATACCATCGTGGCCGAAAAGCTCGATGCCCGGGCGCCGGCCTTTGTGCGTGGTCTTGGCGAGGTCGACGATGACGAGCGCATTCTTGATGCAGGCCCTGAAACCATCGCCCGCCTGACGCGCGCGATGGATGAAAGCAATACCCTGATCTGGAACGGCCCACTCGGCGTGTTTGAAACGCCGCCCTTCGATCACGGCACGGTGGCCGCCGCGCGCCACGCCGCCGCCCGCGCCAAGAATGGCAAGCTGATCGCGGTGGCCGGCGGCGGCGATACCGTCGCCGCCCTCAACCATGCCGGCGGGTATGATGATTTTACCTTCGTCAGCACCGCGGGCGGGGCGTTCCTGGAATGGATGGAAGGCAAGGCGCTGCCAGGGGTGGACGCGCTGCGGGTTTGAGAGGCCGTCGCCGATATGACGTTCGCCGCCGACGCCCCGATGGACAGCCGCCCGTGTCTGGCCTTCGCCGACGCCTTGGGGCCTCTGGCGCGCGCCACGGGATGGCGGATTCTGCGTGACATGGTCCCCCGCCCAGCCGCCAATGATCGCCGCATCTTTGATCGTGATGTGATGATCCTGTGCAGCCCGGTCAGTGACCAGCACACCCGCATCCCTCGATCAGGCCGCGATGGTGTTCGAGGCGCTCTCGCCATCCACCATCGCGTATGATCGCGGCTGTGAGATTGCGGCCTGTCTGGCCCCGCCCGTCATGCGCCAAATGGCGATTGTCTATCCCGGCGCGGTGCGGATTGAGGCTTGGCTGCGCGATCGCGCCGGCGCCGGGACGGCGGCGCCCATCGCGTTGAAGGACATCGCCGGCGCTTTGCCGGTTCCAGCGATCGAGGCCAGTCTGCCGCTGGCTGCGATCTGTGAGGCGGTCGTGCTTGACGACTGAACCCGCCGGCCCGATCCATCGCGGCATGATCATCGCGATTGACGGCACAACGGCTTCGGGCAAGGGCACGCTGGCGCGGCGGCTGGCGGATCTGTACGGCCTTGCCCGCCTCGACACCGGCGCCTTGTACCGGGCCGTGGCCCTCGCCATGCTCGACGCCGGCGCCGATCCCGGCGATGCGGCCGCGGCGCAGGCCGCCGCCAGCCGCCTCAACCTGGCAGCCATCGACGAAGACCGCATCCGCTCTGGTGCGGTGGGGGCGGCGGCCTCGGTCGTCGCGGCGCTCCCGCCGGTGCGCGCCGCCCTGCTTGAGGCGCAGCGCCGCTTCGCCCAAGACCCCCGCGGCGCGGTGCTCGACGGGCGCGACATCGGCACCGTGATCTGTCCCGACGCGGACGTGAAGCTGTTCGTCACCGCCAGCCTCGAAGAGCGCGCCCGCCGCCGCCACCGAGAGCTGCTCGCGCGAGGCGAATCAGTCATTCTTGACGCCCTGGCGGCTCAAATCGCCGCCCGGGACGCCCGCGATGCGGGCAGGCCGGACGCCCCCCTGCGGCAGGCGGACGATGCGCACTTGCTCGACACGACGTCTCTTTCTATAGAGGAGGCGGTCGCGGCGGCGCGAACCATTATCGAAGCCGCCATCGGCGCCCAGCGCGGCGCTTGAGACCCAATAAAGGCCCGCCGATCTGGTGATGTGCGGCTTGGGGAGGCCCCCCCCAGGCTGTCTTCGCTTTTCCGGCGTGTCCGTCCGGGTTGGCCCCCCAGGGTCATGCCCAACTGCACCGGTCCGCCGCTGCTGACTTGCGTCAGGGGGCGGGCTTCCCATCACCCTTGGGCGCGGCCCCCCGGCCTGAGCCCAGACCGCCGGAGCCAACCGGTCGGCCCATATCCTGGAGTTTTCGCTTGTCCGTTACCGCAGCTTATTCCCCGTCCCGTGATGATTTCGCCGCCCTCTTGGACCAAAGCCTGTCCAGCCGCGGCATTGTGGAGGGCCGGGTTGTTCCGGCCACCGTTGTCGGCGTGGAGAACGATTTCGTTGTCCTCGACATCGGCTTGAAGACTGAAGGCCGGGTGCCACTGCGGGAATTTCTGCTCGACAGCGAAGACGACTGCCCGAAGGCCGGCGACATCGTTGAAGTCTATCTCGATCGCATCGAAAATGCGCTCGGCGAAGCGGTGGTCAGCCGTGAAAAGGCCCGCCGCGAAGAAGCCTGGAACCGCCTCGAAAAGAGCTTTGCCCGCACCGAAGCCGTGATGGGCGCGATCGTGGGCCGCGTGAAGGGCGGCTTTACGGTGGACCTTGGCGGCGCCAACGCCTTCCTGCCGGGCAGCCAGGTGGACATCCGCCCGGTCCGCGATGTCGGCCCGCTGATGAATATCGTCCAGCCATTTGCAATCTTGAAGATGGACCGCCAGCGCGGCAATATCGTGGTGTCGCGCCGGGCAGTGCTGGAAGAAACCCGCGCCACCGAGCGCGCCGAAATCGTCGGCCAGCTGGCGGAAGGCGAAATCCGCGACGGCGTCGTGAAGAACATCACCGATTATGGCGCGTTTGTGGATCTGGGCGGCATCGACGGCCTGTTGCACGTCACCGACATGAGCTGGAAGCGCATTTCGCATCCCTCGCAGGTGCTCAATGTCGGCGACACGGTGCGGGTGCAGATCGTCAAGATCAATCCCGACACGCAACGCATTTCGCTCGGCATGAAGCAGCTGATGAACGATCCGTGGGACGGCGTGGAACAGAAATATCCGGTCAATGGCAAGTTCACGGGCCGCGTCACCAATATCACCGACTATGGCGCCTTTGTGGAGTTGGAAGCCGGCGTTGAAGGCCTGGTGCACGTCTCCGAAATGAGCTGGACCAAAAAGAATCTGCACCCCGGCAAGATCATCAGCCAAAGCCAGGAGGTGGAGGTGATGGTGCTGGATGTGGACGGCGACAAACGCCGCATCTCGCTGGGTCTCAAGCAGGTGATGGACAATCCGTGGGAGGCGTTCCTGCGCGCACATCCCGTCGGCTCCACCATCGAAGGCGAAGTCAAGAACATCACCGAGTTTGGTCTGTTCGTCGGCCTGACGCCGGAACTCGACGGCATGGTCCATCTGTCCGACATCGCTTGGGATGCGCAGGGCGAAGAGGCGCTGGCGCGCCACAACAAAGGCGATACCGTCAAGGCGAAGGTTCTTGATGTCGATGTCGATAAGGAACGCATCTCGCTGGGCATCAAGCAGGCGCAGGGCGATCCGCTCGCGGGGACCGAATATCGCCGCGGCCAGACGATCACTGTGGAAATCCTAGAGATCACCTCGGGCGGCGTCGAAGTGGCGTATGGCGAAGGGAATGCGCTGCGCGCCTTCATTCGCAAGTCCGATCTGTCGCGCGATCGCGCCGACCAGCGCCCGGAGCGCTTCGCCGTGGGCGATCGCATCGATGCGATGGTCACCGCCTTCGAGAAAGCCAGCCGCAAGCTGTCTTTGTCGGTCAAGGCGCTGGAGATGGCCGAAGAGAAAGAGGCGATTGCGCAGTTCGGCTCATCCGACAGTGGCGCGTCGCTAGGCGACATCCTGGGCGCGGCGCTGAAAAAGACCGAGCAAAAGTCGTAAGGTCGCCGATCAGGGCGCAGCCCTTGGACAAAGTGGGCCGGCTTCCTGCGGGAGGCCGGCCTCGTTTGTGGGCGGCGCTGCGGCAATTTGCGGCTCTTGATGGCGGATGGCGGTGTTTTGGCGTGGTTTCGATTGACGTCGCCAAGCGGGATGGTGTCCAGTCACGGCGGCGTGTGAGGGTTGCCCATGCTTAGGTCTGAATTGGTGGCGCGCCTGCAGGAGCGGCACAAAGGGCTTTCCGCCCCAGAGGTGGAAAAAGCGATCGACTGCGTGTTTGAAGAAATCAGCGTCGCCCTCGAAGAGGGGCGGCGGGTAGAGTTGCGCGGCTTCGGCGCGTTCAGCGTGCGCGAACGCCAGGCCCGCAAAGGGCGCAACCCACGCACCGGCGCCGCCGTCAAGGTCAAGGCCAAGCGGGTGCCCTTCTTCAAGCCCGGCAAAGATCTGCGCGTGAACGTGAACGGCGGCACAGACAGCGAGCCCTGAGCCCCGCTTTGGCGGCGTCGCTGCAGCGATGCGACGACAACAGATATGTTGATTTGCGCGCCATCTTGGCGGCGCGTATGCCGGCGCAAGATCACAGCGCCAGACGCCCGCAAGGCTGCGCCTGGCGAAGGCTTCTGTGACGGCGCGGCGACGGACAGGATCGGCATGAAGGACCCATCGAAGGACCCATCGAAGGACCCATCAATGATGCACCGGCGGACTTGGAACTATAAGGCCGCGCTCGCCGCAGTCGGATTGATGGCGGCCGGCCTCGCCGCGGGCGCCGTGATGACAGCGCCCATTTCCCCCGCCAGCGCCCAAACCCGGCTGCCGCCGCAGGGCTTTGCTGATCTCGCCGAGCGCTTGATCCCGGCGGTGGTGAACATCGCCACCTCCCAACGCATTGATGGCCGCGGCGACGACAGCGCCGGCCCGTTCAGCGGCCCGCCCGGCGGCCTGGGGGACGTAAATTCCCTCGGCTCCGGCTTTGTGATCGCGGCCAATGGCCAGATCGTCACCAACAATCACGTCATCGAGGGCGCCAGCCAAATCGAGGTGATCTTCCAGTCCGGCGAGCGGCTGCGCGCCCAGGTGGTCGGTCGCGACCCAATCACTGATCTGGCCCTGCTGCAGGTCAGCGCCGGCCGGCCGCTGCCGTTTGTGCGCTGGGGCGACAGCACCAAAACGCGCGTCGGCGACCTGGTGATCGCGATCGGCAACCCGTTTGGCCTTGGCGGCTCCGTTTCGGCGGGCATCATCTCGGCGCGCAATCGCAATATCGACGCTGGCCGTTATGACGACTTCCTGCAAACCGACGCCGCGATCAATCGCGGCAATTCCGGCGGCCCGCTGTTTAACATCAATGGCGAGGTGATCGGGGTGAATACTGCGATCGTGTCGCCCACCGGCGCCTCGGTCGGCGTCGGCTTCGCCACCCCCGCCGACCTCGCCGCACGCGTCATCCAACAGCTCGCCGATTTCGGCGAAACCCGCCGCGGCTGGCTGGGCGTCCGGCTGGGGGTGGTGTCGCCGGATGTCGCCCGCCGGGCGGGCCTGTCGGCGCCGCTTGGCGCGCTGGTCACAGCGATCACGCCGGGTAGTCCGGCTGCGCGGGCGGGGCTGCAGGTCAATGACATCATCACCGCGTTTGGCGGCCGCGCCATCGAGGAGGCTCGCCAGCTCACCCGGATGGTGGCGGAAGCAGCGATCCATGAAACCGTCACGCTCAGCTATCGCCGCGGCGCGCGGGACCTCACCGCCGCTGTCACAATCCAGCGCCTGCAGGACAACCAGCGCGTCGCGCGCGGCCCCGGCCCTGGCGATGATCAACTGGCGCTGCCGCCCAACCGGGCGCTGGAAGGGCGCGTGCTGGGCATGGTGGTGGCCGAGATCACGCCGATGCTGCGGTCACGGTTCAGCTTGCTGGATGAGGCGCGCGGGCTGGTTGTGCTGTCGGTGGACTCCACCTCCGATGCCGGCGCCAAGCTGCAGGCCGGCGACGTCATCGTGCAGATGCAATTCGCCCCGGTCACGACAGTGGCGCAGGCGCAGCGCGTGGCCGAACAGGTCAACCAGGCCGGCGGCAATCGCCCGGTGCTGATCAATCTGATGCGCCGCGGGGAATACACGTTCCGCGCTGTGCATGGCCGGTCAAGCTGATCCTGATCGCGGTTGTCACGCTTGGCCTGTGCGCTTATGCTGGACGTCCTCACGGGGCAACCGCCATGATACGAAAGGGATTTTCGGCGCTGACTGCCGTCGCCCGTCTTGTGCTGGCGCCGCCGGCGGCGGTGAAGACGGCGCGCGGGGAAAAAACCCATCAGCGCTTTGGCGTTTCTCCCGGGACATTCTCGTCGCCTGCCGCCCAGGCGGCATGTGCAGCCTGCTGTCGCAAGTCTGAGACCGGACGATGCCCGTCGGGATGCGTCACCCGCTCCAGATCACGGTCACAAAGGGCATGATGGCCTCGCCGGGGATGAGCCTTGTCGCGGTGGCGCCGATGGCCGATATCACAAACCCCACACGCTGCGGATCGGGCGCGCGCTGATTGATCTGACGGGTGGTTTGGCCGATGCGGAGAATGGATTCACCGTTCCCGACAACGCCGCCGCGACCGGCGCGGTCGATCGCATGGTCGGGCGGCCCCGCACCGCGCTTTGAGCGTTGCCGGCTGTGGGAACCGGCGCTGAGACCGCCGCCGCGTTTCCGCTGCGCGGCGCCCGCCAGGCGCGGGCGTGGATCACCTGCATCGTCAATCGCGAAACCCCTTGCCGAAACGCCTTCCTTTACGGATGCGCGCGATCGACCGCGCTTGGTGCAGGCATCGATGTGGACTGCATGATTGGTCGGATGGCGCGGGCGCTGTCCCGGCGGCGCCTGCGGTAAACCAAGACCGCATCCTGTGTCACAGCCTGCAAGCCTCCTCAAAACTGCAGGGTCAGGGCTTGATTCGTCCGAAAAGCGCTTGACGGGCGCGAGCAGCCCCCGTATGCACCGCGGCTCTGTTGGGCGGCTGTAGGCCTTAACGCCTAGACGCGTCCCGCAAAGTCTGTCTCACCGATGGCCCTCGAAGCGGCGCGGTTTCGCGCCCTGGGGTTGTGTTTTCGGTCGAAGCCCTGAGTCGGGGACTTCGTGACGGCCTTGGCGGCGCGTGCGTGCGTCGCAAACCTCGCCCAAGAGTTCAGGTTTCGCGGTCTGTGTTGCGACCGCGTTTGGTTTTGAGGCGAGCAGAGCAGATGAATCAAAACATCCGCATCCGGCTGAAGGCCTTCGATCACCGCACGCTCGATCAGAGCGCCAAGGAGATCGTGTCCACGGCCAAGCGGACGGGCGCGCAGGTGCGCGGCCCCGTGCCCCTGCCCACGCGCATTGAGCGCTTTACGGTTAACCGCTCGCCGCACATCGACAAAAAGAGCCGCGAGCAATTCGAAATCCGCACCCACAAGCGTGTGTTGGATATCGTCGATCCGACCCCGCAAACCGTGGACGCGCTGATGAAGCTCGATCTGTCGGCCGGCGTCGATGTGCAGATCCAGGTTCTGGGGCAATAAGATGCGCACCGGAGTGATCGCCAAGAAAATGGGCATGACCCGCGTGTTCGCCGATGACGGCGCACATGTGCCGGTCACGGTGTTCGCGCTCGAGGATTGCACGGTCGTCGGGCAGCGCACGCAGGATAAAGACGGCTATACCGCGTTGGTGTTGGGCGCCGGCAAGCCGAAGGTGAAAAACCTGTCAAAGGCCGTGCGCGGCCAGTTCGGCAAGGCCAATGTCGAACCGAAGACGAAAGTTGTGGAATTCCGCGTGCCGGCGGACGCCTTCGTCGCGGTGGGTGAGAAGGTCGGCGCCGATCATTTCGCGGTCGGCCAGAAGGTCGATGTGACGGGCACGACGGTGGGCAAGGGATTTGCCGGTGCGATGAAGCGCTGGAACTTTGGCGGCCTGCGCGCCACGCACGGCGTGTCGGTGTCGCACCGCTCGCACGGGTCGACCGGCCAGCGCCAGGATCCGGGCAAGGTGTTCAAGGGCAAGAAAATGGCCGGCCATATGGGCGATCGTCGCCGCACCATCTTGAACCTGGAAGTGGTGCGTGTGGACGCCGAGCGCGGCCTGGTCATGGTGAAGGGCTCAACCCCCGGCGCCGAGGGCGGCTGGGTGACGCTGCGCGACGCCGTCAAGGCAAAGAAGGCTTGAGGGTAGAGCGATGAAGATCGATGTGAAAACCCTTGAGGGCGCAGCCGCCGGCGCGATGGATCTCGATGATGCGATTTTCGGGCTGACCGAAATCCGCACCGACATCCTGCAGCGCATGGTGAAGTATCAGCTCTCCAAGCGGCGCGCGGGCACGCACAAGACGCTCTCGCGCGGCGAGATCAACCGCACGCGCAAGAAAATGTACAAGCAAAAGGGAACGGGCGGCGCCCGCCACGGATCGCGCAATGCGCCGATCTTTGTCGGCGGCGCGCATGCGCACAACCGCTTGCCGCGTGATTATGGCCACATGCTCAACAAGAAGGTGCGCGCACTGGCGCTGCGCCACGCCTTGAGCGCGAAGGTGGGCGCGGGGCAACTGATCGTGCTCGACGATGCAAAACTTGCCGCGCCCAAAACCGCGCAGTTGAAGCAGGCGCTGGATAAGCTTGGCGTGGCCAATGCCTTGATCATCGCAGGCCCGGAAGTGGATGCGAACTTCGCGCTGGCTGCGCGCAACATTCCCAATCTCGACGTGCTGCCGAATGCTGGC
>JBIKVO010000113.1:0-8263 GCA_044356795.1 Caulobacterales bacterium | reverse complement strand
GCGGTTGGAAACCCTTTTGGCTAAAGCACACAGCGGTTAAGCGGCGGCCTTGCGCGCAACAGACGCCACCGCTTCCAACGATGCGCGGATGGCTTTCAAACGCAACACCGGATCGGGCCATTCCCCCTGCAGAGCCAGTTTTCCATCCGGGCGCAATTTGAAATCAAACGGGCGGCTTTGCACCAGACTCACAAGGCCCGTCGGATCGCCAAAGCCGCCGTCACGGAATGTCAACACCGCACCTTTCGGCCCCGCGTCCAGCTTAGCGACATGGATTTCCCGGCACAACGCCTTGATCGCGGCCACGCCCAGCAAATGTTGCGCCTCTTGCGGCAATTTTCCAAACCGATCGATCAATTCCGCAGCAAACGCTTCGCGTTCCGCATCCGAAGACAATTCCGCAAGCCGGCGATACAGAGCCAAACGCACCGTGAGATCGGGCACATAATCTTCCGGGATCAGCACCGCGACGCCAATACTGATCTGCGGCGACCAAGACCGCGAATTGGCGACATCCTCTGCCCCCTCTTTCAGCGCCGTGACCGCCTCCTCCAGCATCGACTGATACAGTTCAACACCAACTTCCTTGATATGGCCGGATTGTTCTTCACCCAACAGATTGCCGCCGCCGCGCATATCAAGATCATGGCTGGCCAGCGTGAATCCTGCGCCCAATCCATCCAGCGAAGACAGAATGCGCAAGCGCTTTTGCGCGCCCGCCGTCATCGGCTTTGCATCATCGGTGGTGAGATAGGCATAAGCGCGCACCTTCGAACGGCCCACGCGCCCGCGCAACTGATACAATTGCGCAAGGCCAAACATGTCGGCACGATACACCACCAGCGTGTTGGCGCGCGGAATATCGAGGCCGCTTTCCACGATCGTGGTTGAAATCAGCACATCATATTGGCCGTCATAAAAGGCGCTCATCAACTCATCGAGCTGGCTTGGCGGCATCTGGCCATGCGCCGTGATCGCCTTCAATTCCGGCACGCTTTCGCGGATGAACTTTTCCAACAGCTCCAGATCGCTGATCCGGGGAGCGACGAAAAACGATTGCCCGCCGCGATATTTCTCCCGCAGCAGCGCCTCGCGCACCGTGACCGGATCAAACGGCGTGACATAAGTGCGCACCGCCATGCGATCGATCGGCGGCGTGGCAATCACGCTCATTTCGCGAATCCCGGACAAAGCCAGCTGCAGCGTGCGCGGAATCGGCGTCGCCGATAGCGTCAGCACATGGGTGTCTGCGCGCAATTCCTTCAGGCGCTCTTTGTGTTTGACGCCGAAATGCTGCTCCTCATCGACGATGATCATGCCCAGGTCGCGGAACGCAACCCCCTTCGCCAGCAGCGCATGCGTGCCCACCACAATATCGCACGATCCATCCGTCAGCATGGTTTTGGTGACGGCAGCGTCCTTTGCGCTGACCATGCGCGACAATTGCCGCACCGTCGTCGGCAAGCCGCGGAAGCGTTCGTCAAAGGTACGGAAGTGCTGGCGGCACAAAAGGGTTGTCGGCGTCACCACCGCCACCTGGCGCCCCGACATCGCCACCAGAAACGCCGCGCGCAACGCCACTTCGGTCTTGCCAAAACCCACATCGCCGCAAATCAAGCGGTCCATCGGGCGCCCAGCGCCAAGATCGCCCGTCACATCTTCGATTGCGTTCAGCTGATCATCGGTTTCTTCATAGGGGAAGCGGGCGCAGAACTCATCATAAGCGCCCTCCGGCGGGGCCACGGCCTCCGCGGTGCGCGCCGCCCTCAGCGAGGCAATGCGGATCAATTCCTCCGCCATGTCGCGCAGGCGCTGCTTTGCGCGCGCCTTGCGCGATTGCCATGCAGCCCCGCCCAGCCGATCGAGCTGCGCCTCCGCATCCTCCGCGCCATAGCGCGTCACCAGTTCAATATTCTCCACCGGCAGATAGAGTTTATCCCCGCCCGCATAAACCAGATCGAGGCAATCATGCGGCGCGCCCTGCACGTCCAGCGTGCGCAATCCGTCATAGCGCCCGATGCCGTGATCGGCGTGCACGATCAAATCCCCCGGCGACAGGGCGGCGGCTTCTGCAATCAGATTGGCCGCTTTTCGGCGCTTGCGCGGACGCGCGAGGCGATCACCGAGAATGTCCTGCTCCGACAGGATCGACACGCTGTCGAGGTCAAAGCCGTGCTCCAATGGCAAAATCGCAATCGTGGTGGTGCGCGCATTGCCGCCAAGCGCGCGTGCGGCATCGTCGGCAATCACCAATTCGGTGACGCCATGATCGCCCAGCACCGACATCAAACGCTCGGCCGCGCCCTCAGACCAGCTGGCAATCATCACCCGCCGTCCGGCGCGCTGGGCGGTGGTGATGTAGCCGGCCACCGCGTCAAACACATTGGCGCCGGGCGTTGCACGTTCGGCGGCAAAGCTGCGCCCGGCGCTGGCGCCAAGGCTCAAGACGCGCTCGCCCTCCGGCGCTGGCAGAGGCGAAAAGCGCCGGCTGGGCCGGGCCGCGCAGGCTTGTGTGAAATCCGCCGCCGACAGATACAGCGCCTCCGGTTCGGGCGCACGGAACGGGCCTGCCCCCTTTACCGCCGGGGCTGTGCGGCGGGACTCAAAATGATCGCGCGCTTGTTGGGCGCGCTCGTCGATGGCGTTCAGGCTCAACGCATCAAGGCCGACCAGCGCTGTCGCCCCGACATAATCAAACACCGTTTCCAAATGATCGTAGAAAAACGGCAGCCATTGTTCGAGGCCTTGGCGGCGCATCGCCGCGCTCACCGCCTCATGCACCGGATCAGACGCCGCGCCAAACAATTGCGCAAAGGTTTTGCGGAACTGGCGCACGCCTGCATCATCGAGCAGAACCTCGCTGACCGGGGTTAATTCCGCCTCGCGCAATTGCCGGGTGGTGCGCTGGGTTTCGGGATCAAAGGCGCGAATCGATTCCAGCGTATCGCCAAACAGATCAAAACGGATTGGCTCGGGCGCGCCGGGGGAAAACACATCCGCCACACCGCCGCGTATGGCGAAATCACCCGCGGTGCGCACCGTTGAGGCGCGATTGAATCCATTTGCCGCAAAGAAGGCTTCCAGGGCATCCAGCGACACCGTCTGGCCCACCTTGAATGCAAGCGTCGCCGCCGCCAACCGCGCCCGCGGCGGCAAGCGTTGCGCCACGCCATTGGCCGTCGCCAACACCAGCAACGCCGCCCCATCCCCGACATCGCGCCGCGCCAGCATCGACAGCGCCGCACACCGTTGCGCCGCCACCAAAGCCGAAGGCGAAATGCGATCATACGGCAAGCTGTCCCAAGCCGGCAGGCGCAGGATCGGCAGGCACGGCTGGAAAAACCGCGCCGCCGCCGCAAATGCCGCCGCCCGGCTTTCATCGCGCGCCACAAACAGCCCCACGCCCCCTCGTCGGCGCACCGCTGCCGCAAACGCACACGCATCCGCGCCCTCCGGCGCGGCGGCAATCGTCACAGCGCCCGGGGTGGCGGCGATGGCGTCAATGAGTGTCGGACTGAACACGGATCGGTCTTAGGCGGGTTTTGAGGACGGCAGGCTGTGCCGGGCGAAAAAGCGGAAGGTGCGGATCAAGGCGAGGGTTGGGGTGTCGTGCGACGCAGGCGGGGGCGCGCGGCCCAAAATCCAATCATAGACCTCCTGGTCGGGGGCGGCGAGCAGCGCCTCAAACGCATCCACGCCGGCAGGATCGAGATCGGCGATATGGGCGTCGGCAAAGCCGCCCATCACCAGATCCATCTCGCGAAAGCCGCGCCGCCAGGCGCGAAAGCGGAGTTTCTTGAGACGATCGTCCATCGATTGGGCAGCTCCGGCCGGGAAAGGGCTGGCGCTATAAACCATCGCCGCGACGCTGTCAGCTTTTCGGCGCCATTGCGGCTATGATGGGGGCGATGACGGATTCGCCCGACCAGCCCGCGAGCGACCTTGCCGCCCTGCTGCGCCCGCCGCCTTGGCCGCGTGGCATGACCAAGGACGCCAAGGCGCTGCTGGCCAAGGTAGCCGGCGGCGAGACCGCGCGCGACCTGTTATTCCTGGCCCCTACCGGCGCAATCGACCGGCGCAATCGCGTGGCCATCGCCGACACCCATGACGGGGAAATCGCCACCGTGGTTGTTGACGTCGACGCCCACATTCCCAGCCACAATGCGAAGTCGCCTTATAAAGTGCGCCTGCGCGATGAGACGGGGTTTCTTACCGCCGCCTATTTCCGGCCAAAGCTTGAGATGCTGCAGCGGATGTGGCCCTTGGGCCAAAAGCGGATCGTGTCCGGCAAGGTCGAGACCTATTCCGGCGAGCGCCAGATGCTGCATCCCGATTATGTGGTCGACCCCACAAATGGCGAAGCGCCGCCGGCGGTGGAGCCGGTTTATCCGCTCACCGCGGGACTGGCGGGACGGACGGTGCAACGGGCGATCAAGGCGTCGCTCGGGGTGCTGAAGGATTTGCCGGAATGGCAGGATGGCGCACTGCTGCAGGCAAAAGGCTGGCCGGGCTTTGCGGCGGCGCTGCGGCTGCTGCATGGGCCGGAGGAGCCGGACGGGGTGACCCCGGAGGGCGCGGCGCGGATGCGACTGGCATTTGACGAGCTGCTCGCCCGGCAATGTGCGCTGCGGCTGCGCCGTCAGCAGCGCCGCCAGCGGCCAACCCGGCCCCTGCGCGGCGATGGCGCCAAGTCGGGCCCGATGCTGGCGGCTCTGCCCTATCAGCCCACCGGCGCCCAGGCGCGCGCATTCGCCGAGATCGATGCCGATTTCCGCGCCGGGCGGCCGATGCTGCGGCTGCTGCTGGGCGATGTCGGGGCGGGCAAAACGCTGGTTGCGGCATGGGCGATGGCGCGGGCGGCGGAGGCGGGCGCGCAAAGCGTGCTGATGGCGCCAACCGAACTGCTGGCGCGCCAGCATGGCCGCGCGATCCTGCCGCTGCTGGAGGCGGCGGGCGTGCGTGCGGCGGTGTTTACCGGCCGCGACAAGGGCGCTGAGCGGGCGCGGCTGTTGGCGGGGCTGCGCGACGGCTCTGTCAGTGTGGCGATCGGCACGCATGCCTTGTTTCAAGATGAGGTCGCGTTTGCCGATCTCGGTTTTGTGGTGATCGATGAACAGCATCGCTTTGGCGTGGCTGATCGCATGCGGCTGGTGGCGAAGGGCGAAGAGCCGCATGTGCTCGTGATGAGTGCAACACCCATTCCGCGCACGCTGTCCTTGTCCGTACACGGAGATATGGATCTCACGATCCTTGACGAGAAACCGCCGGGCCGCAAGCCGATCCGGACCGTCGCGATGCCGACCGTCCGGATGGACGCGCTGATCGAATCGATCGCCGCCGCCGCCGCGCGCGACGAGCGCACCTATTGGGTGTGCCCGCTGATCGAAGAAAGCGAACAGGTTGATCTCGCAGCAGCGACCGATCGTTTCGAGGATCTGCGTGAACGCTTTGGCGATGCAGTGGTGTTGATGCATGGGCGCATGAGTGCGGCCGATCGCGACGCCTGCATGGCGCGGTTCAAATCCGGCGCCGCGAGCGTGATGGTGGCGACAACCGTGATCGAGGTGGGCGTCGATGTGCCGGAAGCCACGATCATGGTGATCGAGCATGCCGAACGGTTTGGCCTTGCACAGCTGCACCAATTGCGCGGCCGTGTCGGGCGCGGCGGCAAGGCGGGATATTGCGTGCTGTTGTGGCAGCCGCCCCTGTCGGAGATGGCGAAGGAACGGCTGGATGCGCTGCGCCGCACCGAGGATGGCTTTGCGATTGCCGAACTCGATTACAAAATGCGTGGCGCCGGTGATTTGCTTGGCGTGCGCCAAAGCGGCTTTCCGCCGTTCCGGTTTGTGGACGCCGAACACCATGGCGAGTTTCTGTTCATCGCCGATCAAGACGCCCGCCGCCTGATCGACGCCGATCCCGGCCTGCACAGCCTGCGCGGACAAGCCGTGCGCTGCCTGCTGACGTTGTTTGGCGCTGACGATGCGGCAGGGCTTGCACGATCGGGCTGAACAGGCACTCTGGCGGGCATGACTGCATCACTAGAAATGGCGCTGGCGCGCCGGTTTGGCCCGATTTCGCGATTGCAGCGCTTATCGGGCGGCGCGTCGCAGGAGACATGGGCGTTTGACGCAGGCGGCGCGCCATTGATCCTGCGCCGGGCGCCGGGCGGTGTTGCGATCGCTGCGTCGGCCGAAGCGATCGGGCTTGAAACCGAAGCCACCGTGATCGCCGCCGCCAAGGCCGCCGGCGCGCCAACGCCCGAAGTGGTGCATGTGTGTGCGCCCGATGACGGCGTGGGCGCGGCTTATGTGATGCGACGCTTATCGGGTGAAACGATTGCGCGCAAGATTTTGCGCGACCAGCCGTTTGCATCCGCGCGCGCTGTGCTGGCGGGCCAATGCGGGGCGGCCCTGGCCGCGATCCACGCGACGTCGCTTGATGGGCTGGCTTTGCCGCACGCTGATGCGCACGCCCAGCTGGATCGCTACGGCGAGATTTATCGCAGCTTCAACACACCGCGCCCGATGATGGCGCTGGCGTTTGCGCAGTTGCGCAAAACCGCGCCGCCGCCCATTGCGCCTGTCTTGGTGCATGGCGATTTTCGCCTTGGCAATCTGATGATTGACGACGCCGGCTTGGTTGCGGCCTTGGATTGGGAGCTCGCGCACAGCGGCGATCCGGGCGAAGATCTCGGCTGGATCTGCACGCCGTCCTGGCGGTTTGGCGCAATCGATAAACCGGTTGGTGGATTTGGCGATGTGGATGCTTTGCTCCAATCCTATTGGGCGGCGGGCGGATCATCCGCCGTTGATGCTGCGCGCGTGCGCTGGTGGACGATGATGGGCTCGCTGAAATGGGGTGTGATGTGCCTGATCATGTACCGCGCCTTCGAGGCCGGGCTTGATCGCAGCGTTGAACGCGCAGCGATCGGCCGCCGCGCCAGCGAAACAGAATTGGATTTGGCGCTGATGCTCTCGAACAAGCTCTAGATTGGGACATTGTGATGCTCAACCAACCGAACGCGTTGGAGTTGTTGGCGGCGGTGCGCGGCTATCTGGAATCCACCGCAATCCCAAACTTGAGCGGCCACGCAGCCTTTCATGGCAAGGTCGCGGCCAATGTTGTGGCCATACTTGAGCGAGAATTGGCGCACGGGCCAGCAGCGCTTGGCGCGGAACAGGCGCGCCTGTCGGCGCTTTTGGGGCGCGAGGGATCCTTGGAGGGTTTGCGCGCAGACCTGTGCGCGCAATTTGAAAACGGCGCGCTCGATGCGCAGTCGCCCGGCGTGCTGGCGCATCTGCTGCAGACCGCCGCCGATCGTGTCGCGATCGAACAGCCAACCTATGCGAGCATGAAGCGCGTCGGGTGAGCGCCCCGCCCTACAACAACATCGCCATCGGATCTTCGATGAATCCCTTGAAGGCTTTCAGGAACTGAGAGCCGATCGCGCCGTCAACAACGCGGTGATCACAGGTGAGCGTCACGGTCATCACCGTTGCGATGGCCAGTGCATGATCGCGCACAACCGGGCGCTTTTCGCCCGCCCCCACACTCATGATGCAGCCGTGCGGCTCATTGAGGATGGATGCAAAACTCTTGATTCCGTGCATGCCGAGATTGGAGATCGAGAATGTGCCGCCTTGATACTCTTCCGGGCGCAATTTCTTCGCCCGCGCGCGGGCGGCAAGCTCCGCCATTTCCTGGCTGATCGCGGCAAGGCCCTTATATTCCGCCTCACGAATGATCGGCGTGATCAGCCCGCCATCAATCGCCACCGCCACCGCTATGTCGGCGTGATGATGCAAGGCTATGCCGTCGGGCGTGTAGCTGGCGTTCGCGGCCGGCGTCATTTTCAACGCCAGCGCCGTGGCGCGGATCACGAAATCATTGACCGAAATCTTCAGCCCTTTGTCGGCGAAGCGTTCGTTGATGTCGGCGCGCGCCTTGAGCAGCTTGTCAATCTCCAGATCGATCGTGAGCGGAAAATGCGGAATGTCGCGGAAGGCTTCCGTCATCCGGCGCGCGATGGTTTTGCGCATCAGATCCAGCGGCACGAGTTGGTAAGAGCCCGGCGCAATGCCCATCTGCTCCAGGCTTTTGTGGGCGGCCGGGGTGGTGGGGCTGGGCACAGCCAGAGCGCGGCTTTCCGAGGGCGGCGCGGCGGGCTGGGCGCTCGCTTGGATGTTTGGTGCAGCGGTGGGCGCAGGCGTGGGACGCGCGCGCCCCTTCACCACCGCTTCAATATCGGCGCGCACAATCC
>JBIKVO010000112.1:0-8307 GCA_044356795.1 Caulobacterales bacterium | reverse complement strand
AATTCGTTGCTGGTTCTGACACATCCAATCCAACGATCCGAACGTTGCTGCGAAGCGGCCACGAGGCGAAGAAATGGCGATCGTGAGCGGTGAGGCGCGCGCTGGAGCATGTCGCCAAGCCGGCGCAGGCATAACGTTGTCGCAGGGCGTCGACGCCGATTGCGTACTTCAAGAGCGCCGCGTTCACGCCGTAGGAACAGCCGACGTCCAGCACGGTCACGGTTCGTCTGAGGCGGGCTGACACGTGCGCGATGATCTGTTCAAAGATCGGATGCGCGACGTCTGGTATCATATAGTGTAAGCTGCCCAGAAGCGCGAAATAATCCCGCGGATCCGGCTGCACATAAATTGACTGGAAGTCGGCCTTTGCTTTGTTCAGATGCGAAAAGTCGGTCTCAACGGCCTTCGGCATGGCGCGCTCCCTGGCGAGGGTGATGCGTGACTGATGCGCGCGGGGGCCAAATCCGCGTTAGTGTAAGGATCGTATAAAGAGATGCTCCGGGTCCTGCGCCGCCGCGGCCGTCAAATCCTTATACGAACACTATGGCTGACGAGGCCCGCTGCTTCTGCGAAACTACGGGTGTTGGAGAAGGACATGATCGCCGATGGCGAACTTGGCGTATGCTCGCGGGCGCAACCCACCATCTGAGGGGAAGGCAAGACGCGTGATGACAAGGGCGATTGCCATGCTTGGACGACGCTCTCGACAGATGTTGGAGCGTGCGCGATCGGTTATCAGATCTGTGCCCGGTGGACCGGTGGTGGATGACGTGCTTGGCGCGCCCAAGACGCGCGGGTTTCTGGCCGCACTGGCCCTGATGGTTGGCGCCACGCTTTTGGCGTTTGTCTGGCAGGCTTATCTCGGGCCGCGCAATCTGGCGCTTTTATTTATCATCGCTACCGCTGTCGCCGGCGCCTGGCTCGGCGTCTTGCCAGCGCTCGTGGCGGCCGTCGCAGCATTTTTTCTCTACAATTTTTTCCTGGTTGAACCAAAGTTTGCGCTTGAATTCGCCGCTGCGGATATTTTGGCGCTATTGAGCTTCCTTGGGTCTGCCTTGGCGGTGGGCTGGCTGAGCGGGCGTTTGAGCGAGAGGGCGAGGATCGCCACCGAACGGCTGAACTCGCTGACCACATTGTTTGAGACCAGTCGCGATCTCTCGGCAGCCACAGAGGCACGCGAAGTCGCTCGGCGACTGGTCAAACACCTCACGCGCACACGCTATCAGGGCGCAGCGATCTGGCGTTGGCACGATGGCAAAGCGCGCCTCTTGATGAGCGAGACCAAAGACGAGGCGTGGGCGCGGGACGTCGCTGGAGCGGTGAGTGCGTTCCTGGCTTCGGGCCAATCCATTGAAGGGCTTGGCAATGTCACGCTGCATCGGCTCAGCGGCCTTCATGGCACAATCGGCGCCGCCGCAGTCTGGGGCGAGGCGTCCGGCGAAACCGATCAGATATGGACCCAGGCCATGCTTGACCTCGGCGCCGCGGCGATCGAACGTGATCGCTTGATGGCTCAAGTTGCCCAGGCAGAACTTGTCGCAGAGCGCGAAGGTTTGCGGACGGCGCTTTTGTCTTCTCTCTCTCACGATTTGCGAACGCCGATCGCAACGATCCTTGCGAGCGCATCCGGCTTGCTGGAGCACGGCGCCCGGTTTGACGATGCCACCCGCCTTGATCTTGCCCGCGCAGTTCAAGACGAGGCAGAGCGGCTCAACCGCTATGTCGCTCATCTCTTGGCAATGACGCGCTTGGAATCCGGTATGCTCGAACCAAAACCCGTTGCGGTCGATCCGCGCGAGGTGATTGCAGCTGGCATCGATCATATGCGCCGAAGGCTCAGCGGCAGAAGCATTCGTCAATCCTATCCCCGCGCGCCTCATTATTCACGGCTGGATCCGATCCTGCTTGAACAGGCCCTGCGGAACGTCTTGGAGAATGCCGTGAGCCACACGCGTGTGGGCGGGGTGATCCATGTCGGATATCGCGAAGAAAACGGCGCTCTTGTGGTGTTCGTCGAAGACGACGGCCCAGGCATTCCGCAAGACGAGCGCGATCATGTCTTTGATAAATTTTTCAGGGGACGCAGCGATCGAAAGAAAATCGCCGGCGTGGGGCTTGGACTTTCTGTTGCAAAAGGGCTTGTGGAAGCCCTTGATGGCGCTGTCGCTGTCGACAGCCCGATCCATGGCGACGGTGGAACGCGATTTGAGTTTCGCTTCGCCGCTGTCGCCATTCCGGAGCTCATCGATGAGTGAACCAGCGATCGAAGATGCACGACTGCGGGTCTTGATTGTTGACGATGAGCCGCCAATCGTGCGTGTGTTGAAGCCGTCGCTCGCTGCATGCGGTTATGATGTGTCCGTCGCTGAAACAGGCGCGGCAGCCCTCTCCCAGATCGCACAAGCTCAACCGGACGTCATCATCCTTGATCTTGGTCTTCCCGATATGGACGGCAAGCGGGTGATTGAGCAGATGCGCGAGTGGTCTCAGGCGCCGATTATTGTTCTATCGGCGCGACACGAGGCGGAGGAGCGTATCGCTTCGCTGGATATCGGCGCCGACGATTACATCACAAAGCCATTCCATTTGGGCGAATTGCAGGCTCGGCTTCGCACCGCGTTGCGGCATCGGCGTCGACGCCTGGCGGAGCCCCCGACCTATGCAGGGTGCGGGCTTGAGATTGACTATGCCCGCCGTCGCGTGACCATTGAGGGCGAAGACATCAAGCTGACACGAAAGGAGTATGATCTTCTGAGAACGCTGGCGCAGCATGCAGGCCAGGTCGTGACGCATAAGCAGCTCTTGGCCGCGGGGTGGGGAACAACCGCCACTGACACCCAATTCGTGCGCGTGTTTGTCGGCCAGCTGCGTCAAAAGCTGGAAGTGGACGCGACGCGCCCGGCTTTGATCCTCACTGAGCCAGGCATCGGCTATCGCCTGCGTGCCGAGGATTGATCCAACCGCCGCGCAAGCCCAGCCCCGATCAGGCATTCCTGGCGAACAATCGGCAAGCAAAAATGGCGCAAAGTGCGAAACATCCGCCACCAGACACAAACAGACCCAAGCTTGCCTCGCCGCCGTCGCGCCTTTGGTCGATGGCATATCCCCAAAGAGCCATCGCCGCCAAAGCCAGCACACTGAAAAGCCAGCACACTGAAAAGCCAGCACACTACAAGAGCTGCGATGGCGCCGCGCCCCGGCGTTTGTCGAGACTGCATTCACGCGCGCCGCTCCAAGACATTGGACTTACCGATCGCCGATCCTTGTGTCAGCGCCGCGCGCATAGACTTGCTGGTCGCGCTATGGCGTGCAAGCGTCCACGATCTGGCGCGCCATCGGGGTCTATTGCGAGCTTATTCGCCCAGCACGGATACGCTCATGCGTGAAAATCTCTGGCAAGCCGCGCGCTTCGGCTGGGATGGCTTGCCATGGGATGTCGAAACTCTGAAGCCGCGCCTCCTGCGAGACTGCACAAGACAGTGGATCGAACGGATGATGGCCAGCGCCGAGCAGCTGGGCGAAGATGTCGGGCTGCGCGAGCGGATCGGCCTTCTTGATCAGGACTCGCAGGCAGACGAAAGCGCGTGGGTTGTTTGCAACAGCCGCCCGTGGCGTGCGCTACAGCGATGAGCCGGCGCGGCAAGTCGCTCGCTCTCTTGCCGCCAAGCGGCACGGCGCGCGCCCTGCGCCCTATCTCGGCGCGGCTTGACCCAGATGACGCCAAGGCAGGAGATCGCACGCAGACTTGCCGCGGCAAGCCAAACGGGGCTTTTGTCGTTTGCCGCCTTTGGACTGGTGTCGCTCCCTTTGGACCAACCGGACGGCAGTGCTTCAGCCTATTTCTTGCAGTGCTGTGGGATGATCTTGTTCGTTGGCGGGGCGGCGGTCGCCGTCCTTGACCCGAGACAGCCAAGCTGGCGCGCTTGGGCGTATCTGGCAGAACACCGTTTCGTCCTTGTTCTACCGTCGCTCGGTTTCCTCGGCCTCGCGATGAACGGGTTGGGGGGGGCGCGTCCAGCGACATGGTCCCTTGGATCGGATATGGCGCCGGCGGGCTCTTGGGACTCTGCGTGTCGTCCATCTGGCTTCTGCCGCGGGACGATGTCGAAACTGACGGGTAAACGCCGCTGCGACAAGGCGCTGTCGCACAATTGCATAGCGCCGTCGCTCCATGGTCGCGCGGATCCTCTGTCTGTTTGGATCGACGTTGCGCTGTTTCAACAGGCGAGGCCACCATGGATTCACGGCCACAGGCCCGGCCGCGCCCGCAGCGGTCAATCCGCGTTTCACATGGGGCCTGACAAGGTCAGCCGACATCGCAATGGCGCCCGCTTTCCCGGACGCGCCAAGAGAGATCGGGAATGTCGTTTTCGGGTGAAACAATCGTGCACAGTCACTGTCTGGGTTGGCGCATTCCCGCCGTTTCGCACCGTGCTGTTTTCTTTGTTCAGATGTCGGGTTCGGTTCGACGGTCGCGACAGGGGCGACGGCATCCGCCCCCCCAATTGACCCCGCCGCTGCGGCGCTCCACCATGGCGGCTCCACAAAGGAACCCGCCCCATGTCCATGGACGGCCTGGAACAGGCCCCAAACGCAAGCGCCAACGCCGCCAATGACCCGCTTGGCGAGCCCGCCCGTCCGCGGCTTGTCTATCCGTGCGGCGATCCGCCCGAGCCGGGCACGGTGACAGAGGTGGCGCCGGGCGTGTTCTGGGTGCGGATGCCGCTGCCTTTCGCGCTGCAATGGATCAATCTGTGGCTGATCGAGGACGGCCCCGGCTTCGCACTGGTGGATACTGGCGTCGCCACCGAGGCCACCCGCGCACATTGGCGCGCGATCTTTGAGGGCGCGATGGGCGGGCGGCCGATCACGCGGGTGATCTGCACCCACATGCATCCCGATCATATCGGCCTTGCCGGCTGGATCACGCGCAAGTTCCAATGCCCGTTATGGATCAGCCGGCTGGAATATATCACCTGCCGGATGCTGGTGGCCGATACCGGCCGCGAGGCGCCCGAGGAGGGCGTGCGGTTTTATCGCGCGGCGGGCTGGAGCGAGGATGCGCTCGACAGCTACCGGGTCCGGTTCGGCGGCTTCGGCAAGGCGGTCTCGCGGATGCCCGACAGCTATCGCCGCTTGAGCGATGGCGATGTGGTGGCGATCGGCGGGCGCGATTGGCGGATTATCACCGGCAACGGCCACAGCCCCGAGCATGCCTGCCTGTATCAGCCCGATCTGGATGTGCTGATTTCCGGCGATCAGGTGCTGCCGCGGATTTCATCCAATGTGTCGGTGTTTCCCACCGAACCCGACGCCGATCCGTTGGCCGATTGGCTGCACTCCTGCGCCAAGCTGAAGGCGGCCTTGCCCGACAGCTGTTTGGTTTTGCCCGCCCACAACGAGCCCTTCCACGGTCTGCATGCGCGCCTCGATCACCTGATCGACAGTCATGAACGCGGCCTTGCCCGCGTGCTTAAGCGGCTGGCGCAGGAGAAGCGGGCGGTGGATTTGTTTGGCGCGATGTTTGCCCGCAAGATTGGGCCCGATCTGCTCGGCATGGCGACGGGAGAGACGCTCGCGCACCTGAATTGCCTGATTGCGCGCGGTGCGGCGGTGCGCCGGATGGGCGAGGGCGGCGTGGCGCTTTATCGCGCGGCCGCGTGACGCGTACGCGCGCGGCGCGCGCGCTGGCGATAGGCGGTTGGGCCGGGCAGGCTGGAATCAAGCCCCGGCAATGGCGGTGCGAAACGCAGGATGCGCCATGCCGCAAGCCCCAGCACCAAGGCTGCGCCGTCCGTCCCCATCACGCCAAGGCAGACAAACAGCACATGATGCGCGCCGACATGCAGGCTGATCGCGCGCGAAGCGGTGCCGATGCGCCATTCCGCAAGGCGCCGGATCGCCCAGTCCAGCATCACCACCGCAGCGATGCCCGCAATCACGACCGTCGCCAGCGGGGGAATGGCGCCAGCGCTTTGGCCAAACACCGCTCCGCCATGCACCCCAAACAACAGCGCCAGCGCAAATGCGGGCCCCGCCGCCAATTGCACCGCGCGCATCGGTCCGCGCTCCAGCGATTCCGGCGGCAGCCGGCGGGCCAGATCACGCAGCAGGGTTTCGGTGGCGAACGCCTCCGCCGCCGCCCGCCACACGACCAGGGCCGCAAGCCCCAGCACCGGCCCCAGCGCCAGCGCAGTGATGATCACCAACGCCAATCCCAACGCGCCGCTGCGCCAATGGCGAAACGCGGCGTGCGGCGCAGCGCCAAACGATCCGCCCCCGGCGCCGCTCTGCGACAGGCATGGCGCCGCCATGCACACGCCCCCCGCAGCCACCGCCGTCAGCACCAGCGCCCATGCCGGTTCGGTGATCGTGGCGAACGCCACCGTCAGCGCGAAGGCAAGCGCGGCGGCGATTCGGAGGGTCAAGGCTGCGTGAAACGACACGGGATGGGCTGCTCCGCAAAATGTCAGCCACTGATGCAGCCATCGTCGTGAATCGTGCGTAAATGCCGACAGAGTTCGTTGCGGTTTCGCGCGCGCTGGCGCGCACTGCGTTTCATCGATTCTGGATTTCCACCTTACCGACATCAGGAGGGCGGCGTGGCGCTGCAGCAGCAGACATTTCCATCCGCGGACGCCATGGCGCAGGCGGCAGCGCACGCCATCGCTGCAGCGCTGGCGCAGGCGATCGCGGAACGCGGCGCAGCGCTGTTCATCGCCACCGGCGGCGGCACGGCGCCGGCGATCTATGGGCATCTGGCGAGCGCCGCCCTCGATTGGGCGCGGGTGACGGTGACGCTGTCCGATGATCGCCAGGTTCCAGCCGATCACGCAGCGTCCAATCTGCGCCTGCTGCGCGAGGCGCTCCTGGTTGGCCCGGCGCAGGCAGCGCGGTGCGTGGCGTTGACCGATGCGGCGATCGAGGGGCTCAGCTGGCCGGCGGACGCCTGTCTCTTGGGGATGGGGGCGGACTTGCACATCGCCTCGATCTTTCCCAACGGCGCCGGCATGGCGGCGGCGATGGAGGCGCGCACCCGCGTGATCGAAACAAGACCCGATCCGCTGCCGGCGAATGCGCCCTATGCGCGGCTGACATTGAGTTTGCCGACCATCGCCGCCAGCCGCGCGATTTGGCTGTGCTTCACGGGCGCTGAAAAGATCGCGGCGCTCGCCGCCGCCGGGCCCGCCGCGCCGGTGCTGGCGCTGGCGGCGCGCGCGGGCGACCGGATGCGGGTGATGCGTGCGTTGTAGCATTGTGCGCTTGCGACCGCGCCGCGGCGTTCCAGCGCGGGCCGGCGGGCGGGGAACCATCGCCCTCTCCGCCCAGTGACCGATCGGAGACGATGCGGACGCTGTCTCGAAATCCGCGCCCTGGTTCGATCCGGCAGCACAGCGCCGAAACTGGCCATGCGCGCAAGGTCGCCGCTCACAGCACGTGTCTGGTCAGCCGCCATATCATCCCAGTCTGATCGCTGCCGCCCTTGGTTGGGCAAACGTCCAGCTCAAAGCGACACAGCTGGCCGTCTGGCGTGAGCACGCAGAGATCATGCGGGCTCGCCGGCACGGCCATCCGATGGCGGGTTCGGGCGGCGCCGAAGCTTTGGGCTGGCAGCGTGTGGTTTATGAAGTCGGCAATCTCGCGCCCCCGGATCTCTCCAAAGGGCGAGGCGGTGGACCATATGGCATCGGGGTGGACGAGGCGGGCTGCCCCTTCGCCGTCGCGGCGGTCGACGCAGTCCAAGAACCGCATCAGCAGCGCGCGTTTTGAGCGCCGCGGCGCATAGTGTGTGTGCAAGAGC
This sequence comes from Caulobacterales bacterium, assembly GCA_044356795.1. GTDB lineage: Bacteria > Pseudomonadota > Alphaproteobacteria > Caulobacterales > Aquidulcibacteraceae > JBIKVO01. The sequence continues at coordinate 506 of JBIKVO010000112.1, read as the reverse complement.
GCGGCGGCGCGCGGCGAGTTCGGCGCGCCGAGTTCGGTGTCATAGAGCGTCTGCACGTCGCGGTTCTCACAGGAGCGGCGGCGCGGGGCTTCGGTGTCGATGGCATAGACCGCGCGGGCGCGTTTCGCGAGGATGTCAGGGTCGAGCGATTTCGGCTCGCCGCCCCCGCCCAGACAGCCCCCGACACAGGCCATCACTTCGATGGCGACGAAGTCCCGTCGCCAGTCATCGGTTTCCAACAGCCGCTGGGCGGCCGCGATGCCGTTGCAGACCGCCACTGTGCCAAGTCCCGGGATGGCGGCGGTCTTCACGCCGTCGCGGACACCGCGCAGGGCGCGCCATTCCAGCGGCAGCGTGTCGCTGGCGCCCTTGCGGTTGACGGCTGTGCGCGCCAGGGCTTCCATCACGCCGCCCGAGGCCCCGAAGATCTGGGCGGCGCCGGTGCTCTCGCCCAGCGGGCTGTCAAAGGCGCCGTCTTCGGCGAGCGCGCCGAACGCGATGCCGCG
>JBIKVO010000111.1:0-8320 GCA_044356795.1 Caulobacterales bacterium | reverse complement strand
GGCGCCAAGAACCACGGAATCCTTTTGCCGGATGCGGATTTCGATCAGGTGACAAGGGATCTCGTCGGCTCGGCGTTCGGGTCTGCGGGGGAGCGATGCATGGCGCTGCCGGTGGCGGTTGCAGTGGGAAAGGGGACCGCGGACCGCTTGATCGAGCGCCTGATCCCGGAAATGCAGAAGATGAAGGTTGGCGTTTCTACCGATCCAGACGCCGCGTACGGCCCGGTGGTGACTGCAGCGCACAAAGCCCGCATTGAATCATACATTCAAATGGGCGTCGATGAGGGGGCGAAGCTTCTTGTGGATGGTCGCGGATTTCGCCTGCAGGGCCATGAGCAGGGCTTTTTCATCGGCCCGTCTTTGTTTGACCATGTCAAACCGACGATGCGCAGTTATCAGGAAGAAATCTTTGGCCCGGTGCTGCAGATTTTGCGCGTCGACACCTTCGAGGACGCCGTGCGCCTGCCGACCGAGCATCAATATGGCAATGGCGTCGCGATCTTTACGCGCAGTGGGCGCGCCGCGCGTGAGTTTGCTTCGCGCGTGAATGTCGGCATGGTTGGGATCAATGTCCCAATCCCTGTGCCCGTGGCCTACCACACCTTTGGCGGTTGGAAGCGCTCGGCGTTCGGCGATGTGAACCAGCACGGCCCGGAGGGCGTGCGGTTTTACACCAAAATCAAAACCGTGACGGCGCGTTGGCCCGATGGCGATGTGGGTGATCAGGCGTTTGTTATTCCAACGATGGGGTGAGGGGGAAATGGGGGCAGGTCACGGACAAGGCGTGTCGCAACCGCTGTGACCTGCGCCGCACCCTCGTCGGTCGCGGCCATGAACTCATGGACCGCTGTTGCGGCTCACATGAAGTCTGGCGCTCTGCTGGACGCGGTCGAGCAGGGCGTCTTCGTGACCGTGACGCGGAAGGGAAAACCGGTCGCGCGGCGTGTGCCGATTGGCGAGCCGCGCTTTTGTCAGGCCGAAGCGATCGAGATGCGCAAGACGTTTGCGGACGGCGTCGGGCTGAATGGCCATGATCTTGGGGCTTTGCGTGACGAGGGCCGGCCTTGATGGTGGTCATCGACGCTTGCGCGCCGCCTCGGCGATGGCGTCATGGTGCTGAAAGGACGAGGGACCAGAAAACGCAGGCCTGCTTTTGCGACGGATGGCCAAAGCAGGCCCGCTTGCTGCCTGCACGTTCCCACAAGCGCGCGTCAACAGGCTGGGCATGGGCGAGCGCCGGAAGCGCCGTTCGGCCCAATCCGGCTCTGCTTTTGGAGCCCTGGTCGAGGCGCTGCGCACCATGATCGATGCGGAAACGCCGATACGAGCCTGGAGCGACATTCGTCATCTCAGCCTGCGCCATGACATCTTGGCTTATGAGGCGGCCTGTTTGGAATAGGCGATGCGCCGCGCGGCGTCCCTGGCGCGGTTCGACATGGGCCGTGTGGCTGCTGCGCGAACAAACACGGTCTTTGTGCGTGACGTTGGTCCAGCGCGGAGACGCGCTTCAGCGTGCTTCATGTGTCGCGGGTTTTGCCGGTAAAGCCCATGGCGTTGCTTTTCATTTTCAGTTCAACCGGCTAAACCATGGCCGTGAGGAAGCGTCATGCCGTTCGATTACAGCGAAGATCAAACCCTGATCGTCGACACCGCACGCCGGTTCGCCGACGATCGCCTGAAGCCCAATGCCGCCCAGTGGGACGAGGGCCACATTTTTCCCCGTGCGGTGATAAGGGAAGCCGCCGGCCTCGGTTTTGCGGGCATTTATGTCCGCGAGGACTTTGGCGGTTCGGGTTTGTCGCGATTTGATGCGGCGCTGATTTTTGAACACTTGGCGCGCGGCTGCGTGACCACCGCGGCGTTCATCTCCATTCACAATATGGCCAGTTGGATGATCGACGCCTTTGGCAATGACGCCCAGCGCGCGCGCTATCTGCCGTCCCTCATGTCGATGGACATGATGGCCAGTTATTGCCTTACCGAGCCGAATTCGGGTTCGGATGCGGCGGCGCTGCGCACGACCGCGCGGCGCGACGGCGATCATTATGTGCTGAACGGAACCAAGGCGTTTATCTCCGGCGCCGGCGAGAACGACATCTATGTGGTGATGGTGCGCACGGGCGAGGATGGTCCAAAAGGCATTTCAACGCTGGTGGTGGAGAAGGGGACGCCAGGGCTGTCGTTTGGCAAGAACGAACGCAAGATGGGCTGGAATGCGCAACCCACCGCGACGGTGATCTTTGAAGACTGCCGTGTGCCGGTGGCCAATCGCCTGCGGGAGGAAGGCTTTGGGTTCAAAATCGCGATGATGGGCCTCGACGGCGGCCGCTTGAACATCGCGGCCACGTCTCTGGGCGGTGCGCAGGAGGCGCTGGATCGCGCGCTGCGTTATGCCGGGGATCGCAAGGCGTTCGGCAAGTCGCTGATCGACTTCCAGGCGACGCAATTCAAAATCGCCGACATGGCGACTGAACTCGAAGCGGCGCGCATGCTCTTGTACCATGCCGCGCAGAAGCTCGATCAAAAGGCGCCGGACGCAACAAAGCTGTGCGCGATGGCGAAACGGTTTGTCACCGATACCGGCTTTCGCGTGGCCAATGATGCGCTGCAGATTCACGGCGGTTATGGCTATCTGAAGGATTATGAAATTGAACGCATCGTGCGCGATGTGCGGGTGAATCAGATTTTGGAAGGCGCCAACGAGATCATGCGGGTGATCATCGCGCGGGAATTGACCAAAGGCTGACGCCCGCGCCAGGCGCGCACATATCACGGGAGGCGCAGATGATCTTGATTTCGGCGGGTCTTGGTTTTTTGATTTGGCTGCTGGCGACGGGCGCCTTTCTCTTGTGGGGCGACCTGATCTTGACGCCCGGCGCCAATGTCTTTGTGCTGTTTGCGCTTTCGGCCATGATCAGTCTGGTCATCGCGTTTTTCGCAATCCGCGTCATCGCGCCGGATGCAGCAGATCGTGCAGAGGCCGCGATTGGATTGGCGTTTCCGGGCATGATTTTGGATGCCTGGATCGTGCAGAACTTTCAGCAGGTTTTTGTCCGCATTGATCCGCTGCAGGGGCAAACGTTCGCCGCCATGATGTTGATTGCCTATGGCGCCGTCGTGTTCATGGGGTTGCTGATGACGAGCATTTCTGCGCGCGATGAGCGGGTCGGGTGACGCGATTGCGGGAGGATCATGATGGGGGTGGATCGGCGGATGATTTTGGCGGGCATCGCGGGCGGCGCTGGGCTTTCGGCGTTAACGCCTGCAGCCGCGGTACAGCCGCCGACGGTGCAACCGTGTCCGGTGTTCAAGGTGGGTGATCGGCCTTTGGTGATCGCTCATCGTGGCGCAAGCGGTGATCGGCCCGAACACACCTTGGCGTCCTATCGGCTGGCGATTGCGCAGGGCTGCGACTATATCGAGCCGGATGTGGTGATCAGCAAAGACGGCGTGCTGATCTGCCGCCATGAAAACGAGATCGGCGAGACGACCGATGTCGGGGCGCGTCGCGAATTTGCCGATCGCAGGCGAACAAAGATAATTGATGGCGGAAGCGTTGCGGGTTGGTTTGCCGAAGACTTTCTTCTGTCCGAGTTGAAGACATTGCGGTGTCGAGAGCGCCTGCCGCAGTTGCGGCCCGACAATACCGCCTTCAACGGGCGCGAACCGATCCCGACGCTGGAGGAGGTGATCGATTTGGCGCTGACGGAAGGCGCGCGTCTGCAGCGACCGATCGGCGTTTATCCCGAAACCAAGCACCCGAGCTATCATCGCGCACTGGGATTGCCATTGGAGCCGCCGCTTGTCGCGCTATTGAAGGCGAAAGGCTTGGATCGGTCGGATGCGCCGGTATTTATCCAGTCGTTTGAAGTCGGCAATCTCAAAGCGCTGCGCGGCGAAACATCGGTGCGCCTGGTGCAGTTGATTGCGGCGGAGGGCGGGCCTTTTGATCGCCGGCAGACCGTTGGGGCGACCTATCAGGCCATGTTGTCGGATGCAGGGCTTGCACAGATTGGCGAGTATGCGGCCGGCATCGGGCCGCAGAAAAATCTGGTGATGACGGCGGATTCCGAAGGGCGCACGGCGGGGCCGACAGATCTGGTTGCGCGCGCCAAGGCTGCGGGCTTGTTGGTGCATCCTTGGACATTCAGAGCGGAAAACCACTTCCTGGCGGCGGATTTGCGCCGCGGCAATGATCCGCGCGCCCACGGCGATCTCCTCACGGAATTGATGCGTGTGCGCGCGCTGGGTGTGGATGGATGGTTTGTCGATCATCCAGGCCTTGCAGCGGTCGCGCGGGAAATGTCGGACACATGAAGGTGCAGCATGACTGACGCGATCATCGCCCGGATCGAAGGACGCCTTGGGCGCATCACGCTGAACCGCCCGCAGGCGCTGCATGCGCTGAATACCGATATGTGCCGCGCGATGAGTGCGGCGCTGTGTGCGTGGCGCGATGATCCCGCGGTGGCCGTGGTGATGATTGACCATGCCGCTGGAACGCGCGGATTTTGCGCCGGCGGCGATATCAGAATGCTGGCGGAAAGCGGCGCGCGCGATGGGGTTGAAGCGCGGGCCTTCTTCCACACCGAATATCGGCTCAATCATCTCATCCACACCTATCCCAAGCCCTATGTGGCCTTGATTGATGGGGTCACGATGGGGGGCGGGGTGGGAATATCCGTGCACGGACATTTTCGCATTGCCACGGAAAACACGGTGTTCGCCATGCCCGAAACCGGCATCGGCCTGTTTCCCGATGTCGGCGGGGGATGGTTCTTGCCGCGTCTGAAAGAGCCGGAGCTTGGAACCTGGTTGGCGCTCACGGGCGCACGCATGAAGGGGGATGATCTTGTCACTGCGGGGATCGCGACGCATTATGTCCCCAGCGCCCTTCTCGATGCAGCGCGTGCGCAAATTGCGGGTGCGGCCCAAACCCATGACCCGCGCCGTGCGCTTCAATCGGGCCTTGATGCTTTGGATGAAGCGGCCGGTAAACCCATCGTGCCGGCGCAGGGCGCGCTCCCAGCGCTGTTTGGCTTCGACACTGTCGAACAGATTTTCGCAGCGCTTGAAGCTGCCGCGGATCAGGATTGGCCGCGCGCGCAATGGCAGATCTTGAAAACCAAATCACCGCAGACATTGAAGGTCGCGCTGCGCCAATTGCGCGCCGGCGCGCGGCATCACGCCTTCGCGGATACTCTGGCGATGGAATATCGCATCTCGGCCCGCGTGGTCGGCCGTCACGATTTTCTCGAAGGCGTGCGAGCGGTGATCATCGACAAGGACAATGCACCACGCTGGCGCCCCGATACGCTGTCTGGCGTCACCGATGCGATGCTGGATGAGATTTTCGCCCCATTGCCCGAAGACGAGGAATGGACGCCGCTGGCATAGACGCTGCGGCGGCGCCAGACCTGTCAAGGCAAACGGCCCGCCAAGAGGCGGGCCGCGCGGTCCAGGCGGCTGGTGCAGCTTATGCGCCGCGGCCAGCCGATTGGAACATCTGGTTCACCACCGGCTTTTGCGCCTTGGCGAGATCATCGAAGATGCGCGCCCGTTTGGCGGGGTCCGGCTCAATCATCAGATGGATTTCTGCTGCCCCAAGGGCGGCGGAGGCCTCCCAGCGCGGATTTTGCGCCAGCGAATCCGCCAGCGATGTCGTTTGGCCCATGAACAGGCTGATCGGGCCGCCAGCCTCCATGGTCGGGGTGTCGCCGGGCTTTACGAACATGTAAATGCCGCCCACATCGTCCCAGGCGCGACGCGCACGCGCCACGTCAAACTCAAACCATTGCCCGCTGGCGCCTTGCCAAGAAAAGCCCATTAGCCTCTCCCAAACCCTGATGCGCAGAGACTAGAGTGAGTCGAGGCCTTGGTCAGCGCAAGCACGCGTCGGCTAAAGACAGGCTCTGTGAATAAGATGTGAGGACCGCCATGGCAACAGTGGGCTTTATCGGATTGGGCAATATGGGCGGCCCAATGGCGGCTAATCTCGCCAAGGCCGGCCATACCGTGATCGCGTTTGATCTCAGCGCCGCCGCGCGCGCGCGCGCGCAGGACGCCGGCTGCCGGCCCGCAGACACCATTGCCGCCACGGTTGCCGACATTGACGCCGTGGTGACGATGCTGCCCGCCGACGCCCATGTCGCCAGCGCCTATCTAAGCGAGGGCGGGGTGTGCGCCCACGCGCCGGTGGGCGCTGTGCTGATCGATTGCTCGACGATCTCGGTCGACGCCGCCCGCCATACGGCGCAGGCGGCGGCGGCGCAGGGCTTTGCGTTTGTTGATGCGCCGGTATCTGGCGGGGTGGCGGCGGCGGCCAGCGCGAGCTTGACCTTCATGGTCGGGGGGGCGCCGGCGGCGTTCAGTCGGGCGCGGCCGTTTCTGGAGGCGATGGGCAAGGCGGTGATCCATGCCGGCGACGCCGGCGCCGGACAGGCGGCGAAAATCTGCAACAATATGCTGCTCGGCGTGTCGATGATCGCAACGGCAGAGGCGTTTGCGCTGGCCGAAAAGCTTGGTCTTGATGCGCAAACCTTCTTCGACATCAGTTCCAAAGCGTCTGGCCAGTGCTGGAGCATGACCAGCTATTGCCCGGCGCCCGGCCCGGTGCCGACGGCGCCGAGCAATCGCGGCTATGCGCCCGGATTTGCCGCCGCGATGATGTTGAAGGATCTCAAGCTGGCGCAGGCGGCGGCGGCGAGTGCGGGGGCGGCCGCCCCGATGGGCGCGCAGGCGGAGGCCTTGTATCAGCTCTATGCCGCCAATGGCGGTGCGGAGAAGGATTTCAGCGGGATTATCGAACTGTTGAAGGGGCGTTGATCTTCGGGCGCGCATTAATCCCTGCTTAACCACTCGCGCGCAACCGAATCCCCGCCCTGTAACGCGGCCTTAACTCCAGTCCCCTTAGATGATCGGTCTGCGCGCCTCAGAACGTGGCGCGCTGCTATTGTCTTGGCAAAACGCCGGGACATTGACTGCATCCAGAAGGGAGCGACTGTAATGACCAGCGTGAATACCAATTTCGGCGCCATGGTTGCGCTGCAAAACCTCAACAGCACCAACAAGCAACTTGGCGAAGTGCAGGGCCGCATCAATACCGGCTTGAAGGTGGCGAGCGCCAAAGACAACGGCGCCGTGTTCGCTATCGCTGAAGAGCAGCGCGTGCGCGTGTCGTCGCTGTCGGTGATCCGCGAAGGCATCGACCGGGCGAATTCGCAGATCGATACATCGGTGGCCGCTGGTGAATCCATCGGCGACATCCTCGAAGAAATGAAGAAGAAAGCGGTCGCTGCGCAAACCTTCCAAAACCGCGAAGATCGCGTGAAACTGCAAGTGGATTTCGATCGTCTGCGCGCTGGGATTGATCAGGTCGCCAACAGCGCCACCGTCAATGGCGTGAACCTCGCGAACGGCAGCCAAGTGGCTCAAGGCGGCATCAGCGTGATGACCTCCGACAAGGGCTCAGTCAACGGTGCGGTGGCTGGTTTCGTCGGTCGCGGAACGGCAGGGACGGGCGCTTACGCCAACATCAATCTGAACACCGACATCACCTCGCAAGACATTTTCGGCGGCAGTGAAATCGGATTTGTCGCCGGCGAAGATTTTGTGACCATCACCGTCGACAACACCAACAATGCCGTCACCCCTGGCACGGCCAGCGACGACAGCAATTATCGCGTCGAAATCGAAGCCGGCATGAGTCTGGGCGATTTCCTCAACAAGGTGTCGGAGGCCACGGACGGTCGCGTGAAGGCCCAATGGGATGCCGACACCCGTCAGGTTGTGTATACCTCCGCCAATCGCTTTGCTGTCGCCGTCACCGACGGTACGACGGCTTCGGACGCTGACACGGCTTTGGAAGACCTCATCGGCGGCTCCTTGAACACCGCGAGCTCAACCAATGCCTATGTGGCGGGCGGCGGCTTTCAGTCCGCTTCGGCCGGCGTTACCACCACCAACGCGCCGGTGCCGAGCCTGAGCAGCAAAGTGAGCGACTTTGCGGGCGCGATCACAGGCGCCCAAACCGTGACATTCAACCTTGCCGGCCCGGACGAAGACCTCGCGGGCGCCACCGACAACCGCGCGATCACTGTGCGTGTTGGTGTGGATTGGACCGTGGCGCAGTTCGTTGATGAAGTCGGCAAGGCGTCCGGCGGCGCCATCACTGCCACCTTCGATCAGTCAAAAAACACGATCATTTACCGCGCCAACGAATTGTTCAACGTCGCCACGTCGGGTTTCTCTGTCGCAACTGGCGCCACCCTGCTTGGTCCAGCCTCCGCAACCAGCGCTGTGAAGGCCCCTGCAAGCGAAG
>JBIKVO010000402.1:0-3182 GCA_044356795.1 Caulobacterales bacterium | reverse complement strand
GCCGGGTGGGGCTGATCCCGGTCGCGATTGGCCGCCGCGCGGATCGTATCAGGCAGGTTGGGCCAGGGCCGTGAAGCCGATAGCGGCTCCGTGCTCTGCCGCGAACGTCAGGATTCGCTCGTCGTAGGTCACGAGCGGGCAGCCAAGCTCGATCGCGGTGGCGATGAGCAGCCTGTCGGCCGGGTCGCGCTGCAACAAGTCGGTCAGTGGATAAGCGCGCGTCGCCGCGGAGGCGGAAAGCGCGACCGACTCGATGCCCGGTCGGGTCGTGAACCGCGCGAGCCAAGCCTCAGGGGGCAGGTCAAGTTCGATCCGCCCAATATCGACGAGAAGCGCGATCTCCCAAGTGGTGATCGCGCTGACGCACAGCGTGTTCCCGGCCCGCCAACGCTCTTCAAGCATCAAGCGCGTGGCCGGGCGCAGGGCGGCGTCCCCCGCATCGAGCCAGAGGACGATGTGGGTGTCGAGGAGCAGGCGCGTGGTCAATGCTCGAGTTCGCGCCCGGATTGCGCCTCCGGCTCGGCATCGAGACCTGGCGCGGTCAGATCCACGCCTGGCTTGACCTTGACCGACCCAGGATGCGCGCCGAACAGTGCGCCATCGCGCGCGTCAGCCTCCAAGAGCGCCCTCATGCCAAGCGCAACCGCTTCGGTCTTGTTGCCGCGCGTGAGCTTTTCGGCCGCTTCTTCGATCAGCGCGATGACATCTGGACGGTTGATGGTGACGACCTGCGGCATCGGGTCCTCGATCATTACGATAGTAATGATACGGGGTCTGACGCCGCACGCAACCTCAGAGGTCGACCCCCTGGGAAATGGCCAACGCGTCATCCACTTCGACGCCGAGAAAGCGGACTGTGCTCTCGAGCTTCGAAGGGCCGAGCAGCGGTTGAACCGCGCGTAGGTTGCCGGTCTTCCGGTAAATCAGCGCCGGCTTGGTTCGGCGCAGCGAATGCGTGCCTTAGGTCGCCGGATTGAGGCCGATCGAGCGCACCCAGGCCTGGACGATCCGCGCATACTGGCGCGTGGGCAGGAGGTCCGACATGGAAAGCCGGCTGCGGAAGAGGTAGTCGGCGGCCCCGACCTGGTCGCGGCGGATCCACTCACAGGCGGCGCGCCGGGTCTGGTCGTTTGGCCCGCCCTCGGACCGGTGGCAGGCGGGCCTCACCTCGACCTGCACGGGCGTGCCGGTTTTCCTCTGCACGATGATGGCGCTGTTCTTCACCTCGCCGCCGGCCGCCACGTCACCCACTTTGAGCCGAACGAGATCGCAGCCGCACAGCTTGCTGTCGATCGCCACATTGAACAGCGCCAGCTCCCGCACGTCGTGCCGCAGTTCAAATCGTGCGCGGATGGCCCACACTTCCTTCATTTTCAGCGCCGGCGTCTGGTCGGTGAGCTTGCCGGCGTTGATCCGACGGGGCGAGCCCTTCCCTCGACGAGTGGGCTCCAGGCAATGGATGAGATCTTGGGTCATGGTGTTGCGCCTTCTGCTGCAACCGCGGCCCGATGCCGCGGCCAAAGAAGGTTACGCCCATTGCGCATTGTCGCGATTGGATGGCGCACGACTTTGCCGCGAAGGGCGGATCAGCGCGTCCATGGCCCATTTGCGCCGTCCGGCGCGCGGCCTGAGGATGATCTAATCGTGTCCTAGTCGTCGTCGCCGTGTCTTCCTTCGCCTCCACCTTCTTCTTGTTCCGTTAGCGCCGAAGCCTTCGATGCGACATCGAATGGCCCCCACACGTAGGCAAGTGCTGCCGCACCTACTGCCGCTCCCAAGATCAAGCCCAACCAGCCGCGTGCTCCACCTTCAGAGAACGACTTCGCCCCACCAAAAAGCGTGATGCCCAAAATGTCATACTTGATGATTAGCGTGAAAAGAATAACAGCGACGGCATGGGCGATTGCGAGCACCATGATGGCTGTGCCTGCTACTTCATGCGCCTCAAGTAGAGGCGAGTCCTCGCCTTGCCCGATGCCGGCCAAGGCCAATGCGACAGCTATCGGAATAAGCGCAAGGAAGACAAAGCCGCCAACGCGCGCGCCTTGCATTAGCAGCGGCGCGAAGCCTTTGGGGCCTTTTGAAACATTGGGCATCTTTAGACGCCAAGCATCTTTCACATAAGGCCGAACGTCCCCGAGCAGCCGCCAACCCAGCCGCACGAGAACTAACGCCAGCGCGGCCGTGCCCGCCATGATATGGAGCAATCCTTCGCCGTCCTCTGGCTTTGGCGCCAACAGTGCGATCAGCACTGCGAGCGCGAGGCCCCAATGGAAGACCCGCTTGCCCAGCACCCAATTGGCGACGTTTGCGGCGCTCATTGCCTAGGATGCTCCCATTCGCCGATGCCGCAGCGCATCACGCCAAACACTAAGCCGTCGGAGGCTGCAGGGCGTTGATCCGAACCAATCGGAATGCGTGACGTAGTGTCGCAATTCGGCGAATTTCTCCCGATCGGGGCGGTCGCCATCAACGGCCTGATAGAGAACCGATACTAGCCGCTTGGGCCTCGCCTTCGCCGCGCGGTTCAGGCCTGCTTCTTCTCTCCCCCAGACCCTGCTGCGCGACCGCCTCCGAGACTGCTCGCACGGGATCATCCGCCAAATGCGCGTAGCCTTCGGTCGTCGTCGCCTGCGAATGGCCGAGCGCCTTGCCGACCAGAAAGAGGCTGGCGCCGTTTGCGACCGCGAAGCTCGCAAACGAGCGCCGCAATTCGTGCATGCGCAAGCCGGGCAGCTTCGCCCTAGCGCGCACCGTGGCTCAACGGTGCGAGACGCCGATCAGGGGACCTCTGCCCTCGCGCCTGGGGAAACGAAGTCCTTCGATCTGGGCTGCGCCCTGACCAAGTCACAGACCGCCGTGGTTATGGGAATGATCTTTTCGCCCGTCATTGACCGCTCGCTCGGCAGCACGATCCGCACCCGATCAAGATCGACTTCTAACCAGCGCAGTTCCAGAATTTCGGCGCGCCTGGCGCCTGTGAGGGCCATCAGGCGGATCGCCGCTGCGAATGCTGGAACGATCTCCTTCTCTTCCACCGGTTCGTCGGCCGCCTGGAAGAGGCGCCGCATCTCTTCCCCGGTGAGGTATTGCTCGCGCTTTGTCGGTCGCATCGTCTTGACCCCCTTGCAGGGGTTCGAGCGGATGACGCCTTCGCGTTCCGCCCAGGACAACATGGCCGA
>JBIKVO010000241.1:0-5146 GCA_044356795.1 Caulobacterales bacterium | reverse complement strand
ATAACCGCTCCCCCCGCAACACGAGCGAGGCCGCGCTTCTTGGTCTTGAATTGGCGAGCGGTTTTGCCCGCCTTCACATCCGCCTGCAGGCGCTCGATGTCCGATCTCACCAATTCCGCCGCCGGCGGTTCACCAATCAATGGGCTGATGTGGCGGCGCAGGCACGAGGCGTCATAGGCCCAAGAGGAGTTCTTCTTCGACGGTTTCGCCGCGCGCCCCTCGACCAGGTAGAGTTCGATCCGATCTTCGACGGTAACCGCCTTACGGCGTTCTTCCTTAATCCCCTGCGGGTCGTCGCCATCTTCGGCCGTCCGCAAAACGTCTTTCGCTCGGTCGCGCGCGTCCTCCGCGGTCCAGGGTGAGCCATGTTCGTCGATCGTCATCCAGCGCTGGCGCGCGCCGACACGATATTTGACGCCGTAAGACTTTCGACCATTCGGGAAAACCCGAGCACGAAGCCCTTCAAATCGATGTCCCAAACGCGCTTCTCAATGGCGCCAGGGTGTGTCGCGTCCACCAGCCGCTTCGTGATCTTGGCCTTCCTTGGCACGGGCAACGCCATGTCCCGGCGGATGCAAGTCTGCCGCCACTTTCCTACCAACTCAAAATCGAGCCGTGCTGCCTCATTGCTACCAAGTGCGAGCAATTGGCGGCGATTGCTGGAAATTGACGTTCGCGCCTATTCAGCGAATAAGTGATTTGTTTTCCAACTGTTATGCGGCGACAATACACACGGCTGGGGTAAGCGAAAAACCCCTCGGCCACTTCTTTTAATCAGCGGGCCGCGGCCATGTACAGTCTGATCGTCACGGCAAAGCTCAATGACGCCGACCCGCATGCTTGGCTCGCCGATGTCCTGCGACGGATCGCAGGACACCCCGCACAGCGGGTGCACGAGTTACTGCCGTGGGCGTGGAAAGCGCGGCTGAACGTCAAAGCCGCATCCTGACCGCGGCGCTCACCGTAGGCTTACGGCTTTTCTTTTTTGAAGAAGAACCCGGGCAACACCCAAAGCGGGTGCTTTGGGGTGTCGTAAGGTGCGTTGCTTATCTATGCAGTTTTGTGCCTGCATCATCATGCCCGGCAACGGTCCCTTATGCAGAAGATCGCGTGGAACAGGCGGTGGAGATCATCGCCGATCACATGGCCAGACCAGTGTCACGAGGCAACAGCATTGTGTCGATCGAGTTTTTCCACGAGAAAACTGAGCAAGCGTACAAATCCACGTTGAAAGAACAAAGCGTCTTGCTCGTGCGAGAAACGTAAGAGGACGCCTTGAGATTTGGCATATTGGCTTGCGCTATTGGGCGTGTGAGGGCGCTCGTGCCTGGCTGGATTACGGTCCCGTGACCATGACGATCACGGCGGCTTAAGTCCGAGAGGGGGCGCTTTTGATCTCCCATTCCCGGGCGAGCGTGAGAAAGACCCGGGAGCCAGGATCGTCAGGCGCTGGGCCCCGGATAAGCGCCTGCGGCGCTTTCCGGGGATGGGAAAGGGCAGCGTTGGACCTGGCAAACCGTTTGGCGGGCCTGCGCCAAAACCGCGCTCGCCGCCTCACACCTGCGGCACGGCGCTCCCGCCATTCCCAGCCGGCGCCAGCTTCACCGCCGTGCCATAAGCCAGCACTTCAGTCGCTTGACCGCCGCTGACATCAGCCGTCTCAAGGCGCATCCCAACAATGGCATCAGCGCCCATGCGCTTGGCGTCTTCGATCAGGCGATCGATCGCCTGTTCGCGGCTTTCCGCCAGCAGCTTGGTGTATTCGTGCACCTCGCCCCCGACAATCATGCGCAGGCCCGCCACGATATCGCGGCCGAAAAAGCGCGAGCGCACCACATTGCCGCGCGCCACGCCGAGCTGGGCTGCAATGGTGCGGCCGGTCACATCGAAAGTCGTCGACAAAATCATCGTCCTCATCGCTCCACGTCACGGCTATAGCGGTCTGGCGCGCGGCTATCGGCGATCACCTGGATCACCATCCAAACGCCGCCGACCGAGGCCAAAACCACGCCGACCACAAACGTCAAAGGCATGGCGATCGCCATCCCCAATGAGCCCGCGACCCCCACCGGGTCGCCGCCGGTCGTCACCGCCGTCAGCACCGCGCCGACACCCAACAAATAGGCGAGTGCGCCCAAAGCGATGCCGAGCACTACCAGCCAAAGCGCGCCGTTCGATCGCCGTTCAGGGTTCTTTTCAGTGTCGCTCATGGCCGGCCTCGTCGGAACTTCGGATGTCATATGGGGTGATTGCGGCCCCGCGTCATCCCGCCTTCAGCCGGGCCCCTATTCAAAGGCCGCTGATTTGTCCTACATAGGGGCGTGATTTTTTGGGAGACGACTTGATGGCTGACATACTGCTTTCCACCTCCGCCAAGATCGACGCCGCCGTTGCGGGTCAGGCCATGCTGTCGCATCCATTCTATCAGGCATGGACCGCGGGGGAACTGACGCAGAAGGTCCTGGGCGAATATGCCCGCCAGTATTTCCATCATGTCGAAGCCTTTCCCCGTGCGGTAAGCGCCACGCACGCTCAATGCGACGACAGCGAAGGCCGCTTCCTGCTGGCTGAAAACCTCGCCGAGGAAGAAGGTATTGGGGCTGGCCGGTCGCCGCATGCGGATTTGTGGCTGGACTTCGCCGAAGGCCTTGGGGCCGATGAGGCCAGCGTGCGCGCGGCTGCGCTGAACCCGGAAACACAGGCGCTGGTGGACACGTTCCGCACCCTGTCGCGCCAGTCTTATGCGGCCGGCCTTGGCGCGCTGTATGCCTATGAGAGCCAGCTTCCCGGCGTCGCCGCCACCAAGATCGACGGCCTCGACAAGTTTTATGGCGTCGCGGACGAAAAGACGATCAAGTTCTTCCGTGTCCATGAACTCGCCGATGTGGAGCATTCCGCGGTGTGTCGCGATCTGCTCGATCGTTTGCCGGACGCAGAAAAGGCCGAAGCTGTCGCCGCTGGAGACGCGCTGGCCAAGGCCCTTTGGGGCTTCCTCGACGGGATGGAGCGGGTGCGCAAGAGCGCCTGAGACGGCCTCTTGCGCGTTGACTGACCAAACGGAGGCTTGCCAGCTTGCCTGAATTTATGGGGTTAAGCCATGAATTCAGCGCGATTATCATGTGTCTGGGCGATCATCATGTGTCTGGGCGATCATGATGTGTCTGGCTGCGGCGGCCGGTCAAAGGTTGCCCGTTAGCGGTTCCAGGGTGGTCTGGCGTCAGGATCATCCAAGGCTCCGGCGGCGCGCAGGCGCGTGATCTCCAGCCAGCCGATTTGGCCGCCTGTGATCTGCGTTTGGGCCGCCATCCGTACCCGCGCCAGATAGAGGCGGAGCTGCTCGACCACATATTCGATATCGCCATAACGCGGGCCGGACGCATACCGGAACAGATAGGCCATCGCCTCGTCCGTCAGATGTTCCAGCGCGACCTTCGAGACATCGCGCCCGAATTCGTTTTCGAGGATTTTTCGCAGGCCGTTTCGGAACAGCGCTCGCCGGCCAAGAGTAACGAAGTCAATCATGGCAGGCGCTCAAAGTCCTCCGAAGTATTCATCTAATGCCATCGGCTGGGTCCGGTCAACGGACGGGGCTAACGTCTTGGCCGGCCACGGCATGGCGGCGTCGGCGTGCGCATGATCGCTTGCCTCCCGCATCAGCGGCAGTCACACAGGCGCCATGACATTGCGGATCGTATTCATGGGCTCGCCGGCCTTCGCCGTTCCGTCGCTGGCGGAACTGGCAGGCGCCGGGCATGAGATTGTTTGCGTCTATACCCAAGCGCCAAAGCCGGCCGGGCGCGGCCAACAGCTGCGCCCAACCCCAGTGCACATCTTCGCCGAAACCCTTGGCATTGCCGTGCGCACGCCAAAATCGCTCAAAAAGCCGGCAGAGCAGGAGGCTTTCGCCGCCCTGGCGGCCGATCTTGCGGTGGTGGTGGCTTATGGCCTGATCCTGCCCAAACCGGTCCTTGCGGCCCCGCGTCTGGGCTGCATCAATCTGCACGGCTCGTTGCTGCCGCGCTGGCGGGGGGCTGCTCCGATCCAACGCGCGATTATGGCTGGCGACCGCGTGACCGGGGTGCAGGTGATGCGCATGGAGGAGGGGCTCGACACTGGCTCCGTGCTGGTCTCGGAGGTGATTGCGATCGAGGCCGACGATACCGCCCAAACCCTGCATGATCGCATGGCCGCCGTCGGCGCCCCGCTTTTGGGCCGGGCGGTGGCGGCGCTGGAGCGCGGTGTGATCGAAGAAACGCCTCAGGCCGGTGACGGCGTCACTTATGCCGCCAAGATCGATCCCGCCGAGGCGCGTATCGATTGGGCCAAACCCGCCCGCCTTGTTGATGCGCATATTCGCGGCCTGTCGCCATTTCCCGGAGCTTGGTTCACCCTGCCCACCGATAAGGGCCCGGTCCGCATCAAGGCGCTGATGAGCCGAATCGGTCAGGGCGCCGGCGCGCCGGGCGAAGTGATTGACGACCCATTTCTTGTTGCCTGTGGGGAAGGGGCCGTGCGGCTTGTCACCGTGCAGCGCGAAGGCAAACAGCCGATGCCGGCGGACGAGTTCATGCGTGGTGTTTCGATCGCGCCTGGAACCCGGCTAGAGTAGATCGACATATCGCGTCAGGGGAGCGAACCAATGATCCGAGTGCTGATGATCGTCGCTGCGATGGGATGGGCTTTGGCGGCTTGCCAACAGCCAGCGCCATCGACCACGCAGCCTGCCTCCAAAACCCACGCCGCGAAGGCTGCAGCGCCAAAGGCCGATGTGACCGTTGTTGCTTATGCGCCCGATCCCGCAGATCGCGATGGCGATGCTGCCTCGCGTGGCCCGATGAGCGTGCAGGAATCCTCCGGCGCGGATGGCCTTAAGCGCTATCGCTTCACTTGGATGAACGGCGCACACACTGTGATCGTTTCGCAACTCGGCAGTGCTGACGGCCAGGCCGTGATTGATACGATCGACAACAAGCCGTTGACGCTGGCGCAATCGCTGGGCGCTCAGGATGGCGAAATCATTCAATTGCTGGCGGTGGAAAATGAGTCCGGCCCGATGGACGATCCGGATTTCACGCCGATATGCGGCATCCGCGAGGTCGAGTATTTTGCCTTTCTTCAGCGTGGCGAGTCTTTGGCGCTGGCGACA
>JBIKVO010000110.1:0-8341 GCA_044356795.1 Caulobacterales bacterium | reverse complement strand
CGTGCAATTCAAAGACGAATTTGACGCCGCCAACCCGAATGCCCACGCCGCAGCCTCCACCAAGACCAGTGTCGCCACGCATCGGTGCTCGTTTCTTGATCGCGCGCCCTTTGCTTCGACAATCACGGCCTCGCAGATGCCGCCGCTCTTGTCTTTTCCATTCGAAACACGGGCCTTTCAAGGCTGCGCGACCCGCTTTATCGTCAGCATTCCCAATCCAATTCCCAGTCCAATTTCCAGTCCAACTCCCAGTCCAACTCCCAGTCCATCTGGCCAATCGCGCGTACCGGAACGCGCGCTCACATCTTGTGACATTCCAGCCATTGATCCGGCCGCCGCTCATTGGAAATTTGGCCGCTTCATTTGCGCACAATCAAATGCTGCACCGGCGATGTCATGTTTCCTGCGTCTGTCGGTGACACACTGACGATCAGGAGACTCAATCATGAAATCCACTCTGCCTTCCAGCCAGACATTTCCAACTCTATCCATGCTCGCGCCATTTGCTCAGCTGCGCCGCGATTTGGATCGCTTATGGCAACAAGCCAATGACAATGGATGGGCTGCTTCCATGTGGGAAGATGATGGCGGCGGCGTGCGCATAGACGTGGCGGAAACAGACAAGGAAATTCAAGTCATCGCCGATATTCCGGGCATTGACCCAAAGGATGTCGATATAACTCTTGCCAACAATGTTCTAACAATTCGCGGCGAAAAGAAATCGGAGCGGGACGAGAAGAAAGCGGATTTTCATCTTGTTGAGAGGCGCTTCGGCGCATTCACTCGGAAAATTGCTGTGCCGCAAGGGTGCGACCATGCTCAAGTGAAGGCCGAATATGCAAACGGCGTTCTCACGATAAGGGTCCCCAAACCGGCTGAGGCGGTCGCTGCGAACCACAAGATCAAGATCACCAAGACCTAAGCCACGCCATTTGCAGAAAGGACGCTCCAATGAAGACGAAAGTCAAGGACGCCATGCATGACGGGGTTGAAACCATGCCGTCAGACGCATCCATCACCGCTCTCGCCCAACGCATGCGGCAGCACGACATCGGCATGATTGCGATTGTCGACAAGGAAAAGCTCCTTGGAATTGTCACGGATCGCGACATTGTTGTGCGCGGCCTCGCAGATGGTCGCGATGTCAACGCGCTCAAAGCGCGCGACATTATGACCGTCGATGTGGTCAGTTGCGAGCCCTCCGATGGACTTCACCGTGCGGCAAAAAAAATGGCGTCTTCCCGTGTCCGACGTTTACCGGTCGTCGACAGCGGAAAGGTTGTCGGAACACTCAGTCTCGGTGATGTCAGTCAAGCCAAGGGCGCCGATGAAAGGGCGGTTCTCACCATGCTGCGAGCCGTCAGCGAACATCACGGCTAGACGGTCACAGATCGCCGCCAAGCACGCTGGCGATCGGAGGGGGCGAAGGTTGCCGACATGGCGCCACTTCCAAAGCCTGCAAAAGACTGTTCCGCACCGATGCACTTGTGCAGCACAGGGCGCGCTTTCAACTCTGTCTAACCGATCAGATCAGGGGCAAAGCGCGCCCGCCCTCTCAGCCTCTGGCGCCGGGCTGTCTTTGATGCTTGATCAACCGGTGCACTCATCGACCGGCGCAGTCAGCCGTCTTGCTTCCGATCGTCGCCAACGATGGCGCCATCCCGCATACCAATGCGTCGATCGGCGCGTGCGGCGACATTTTCATCATGAGTGACACAGACAATCGACCGTCCCTCATCCTTCGCCAGCCGAATGAACTCATCAATCACCAGGGCGGTATTGGCGCTATCGAGATTACCGGTCGGCTCGTCACATAACAGCAAGCCAGGGTCGTTTGCGAGACAGCGCGCAATGGCGACGCGTTGGCGTTGACCGCCAGACATCTTCTCCGGGCGCTTCGCGATGTCTGCGTGAAGCCCCATTCCGGTCAAAAGCGAGACAGCCCGTTCGGCGGCTTCCGCCTGCCCGAGTTTTCCCAAGCGCCACATTGGCAATGCGACATTCTCGAGAGCGGTGAACTCGGGGAGGAGAAAGTGAAACTGGAAAATGAAGCCGATCTTCTCCAATCGCAGCTGTGTGCGCTGGTTGCGCGACAGGTCCGCAGTCGATTGTCCGTCGATCAAAACGTCGCCTTGGGTGCCACGGTCCAAAAGTCCCAACAGATAAAGCAGTGATGACTTTCCACAGCCGGACGGCCCCAGAACAGCGACAAACTCGCCAGGGGCCACCGAGAAATGCGCATTACGCACCAGCGTGACCGGCGCCGCCGCCTCCTGCAGCGTCCGGCTCAGATTTCGGGCCTCAACGCGCGGCGTCATGCAGCACCCCGCAGAATATCGACAGGATCGGCCATCGCAGCCCGCCGCGCCGGCAACCAGGCAGCGAAAACCGCAGAGCCCAAAGATACCCCGCCGGCAATTGCAAATTGGCCAATCCCACGGTCGATGGGAATGAAATATGTTTGGCCCGAAAAATGGAACGGCACCGCGGCCAAGACCTGCATCAGACCGAGACCAAGCGCGAAACCTATGATGGCGCCGAGCATCCCAAGCGCGACGCCTTCGATCAGAAAAATACCCGTTATGTCGACCTCTGAAAATCCAATCGCACGCAGGATCGCGATGTCGCGTCGCTTTTCGCTGACATTGGTCGAGATCAAGGTGTAAACGCCAAAGCTTGCAACCAACAAGATCGCCGAGATCACGGCATACATGATGACATTGCGAACAACCAAGGTATCAAGAATGTCGCGGGATCGCTCTTGCCAGGATTCCCATTTATACGGCCATCTTGCTTCAAACTGGGCCGCCATGACCTGCGCCATTTGTGGATCAGAAAGGCGCAGATGCAGTTGATTGACAATGTTCGGCCTTCCAAACAAGACTTGGGCCGTTCGCAACAGCGCATAGGCAAGATCGCCCGAGCCGGTGCGTCTGTCGCTGTTCAAGAGTGCAACAATGCGTCCGCGTTGCGTGATGCCTGCGGCTGACGCCACGATCAGCGTGTCGCCAAGACGCGCGCCCAATCGGGTCGCAACCTGCGTCGAGACGATCATGCCGTTTGGCGAATATTCCAAATCGGCCAGCGTGCCGCCAATCAAATCCTTTTCGATATCAAGAATAAGATTTTCGATCCGGGGATCAATGCCAGACAAGGCCAAGGCTTCCGTGCGACCCGCAAAGCTGACGGTCACGCCGCCAATCAATGCAGGGGTCGCCGTCACGCCTTTCACCGCGCGCGCCGCCGCCAACATCGCCGACCAGTCCTTCAATCCGCGCACCTCGTCACGGGCGCGCAACCCATGCACTTCAACCGCACCGCCCGGGAAGGCAGCGACCGCCGGTTGTTGGGGGGCGTTGCGCGCTTCATCGCGAACAGTGATATGCGGCGCTGAATTGATCAGCGTTCGGACCAGATCCGCCTGCGACCCGACCATCATGGCGGAAACCGCAAGAAAGAAACCCACGCCCACCGCAATGCCCGAGGTCGCAACCAATGTTTGGCGGGCTCGGACCCACAGATGGGCAAACGCGATCCGAAAGAGCAACGCCCATCGACTGGTCATGGGCGAGATTCCACGCGCACGCGCGCACCGTCACGCAATGATTCTGGAGGCCGCAGGATCACGAGTTCCCCCAAGGCTAGCCCTTCGCGAATTTCCACCATATCCGCGCCCGTGGCGCCGCGCAGCACGGTTCGGCGTTCTGCGCGTCCGTCCCTGACAACAAACAAGACGTCGCCGCGAAGCGCCTGGGTCGGGGCAAGAATTGCGTCGGGGCGCTGACCACAAATGATATTGGCCTGCACCGTCAGGCCGGCGCGCAAGTCCGTGTCGGGATCCAGCGACAAACGCACCCGAAATGTTCGCGTATCAGAATCGCCCTGCGGCGTCAGGTCTGTCACGCGCGCGGGGAAAGTTCGCCCAGGGAAAGCATCCGCTTGGATCATCGCGGATTGCCCAAGCGCCAATCGCGCGATGTCGCGCTCGTCCAATTCGGCAGTAACCCGAAGAGAGGACGGCGCAGCGATGACAAAGAGTATTCGGCTTGGCGTGGCCTGGTCGCCTGGTTCAGCATCGCGGCGCAGCACGACACCCGCGAAAGGCGCCCGCACCGTATAATCGGCAAGACGCGCCCGCGCGGCGCGCGCTGCAGCAACCGCAGCATCCCGCCTCCCACGCGCATCATCCCAAGCGGCGCGTGAGGCAAAGTCCAGCCGATAAAGACGCTCGGTTCGCGCCGCCGAAAGGCGCGCAACCCATGCCTCGCTTTCCATTTGAGATGCTGTCGCACGCGCGGGGCCGTCTTCGAGCTGGGCCAAGACAGCGCCGCGCGCCACAGCCTCTGCTTCCTCTGCGTAAACGCGCACGATCGGGGCGGTGACGACGGGGGAAATCCTGGCTTGCCGCACATGCTCGACGACGCCTGTGGCATAGACGACGTCGACTGCTTCGCCGCTTTGCGCGGCAACCACGTCCACAAGCGGCGGTCGGAACACGACAACGCCAAGCGCCAGAAGCGCCAGCGCGATCAAGACAATGGCCGATAGGAGCCACGGGGACCGCCATGTCAGGTTTATCCGAGGCTTCGTGGGAGCATGACCTTGCGCGTCGTCACCCGACGTTACCGCATTCCCCTGATCCCACCTGTCCGGCGCGTCCATACTGTGCTCCGACATCCATTATGCGCCATGAATCCTCATGGGACCCTTTGCGCTTGATCAAAGACTTTTCGCCGCTCTTGCTGGGCGCCAGCGCACATCCGGCGTCTTGATCTTGAAGACCCCGAGACCCTAGCAAGGGCGGCGTCAGTCTCAAATCCACCGATCAATGCGTAAAGCCTGAACATCCCTCATCACGTGCCAGTTTCACCAATTCCCGTATTCGGCGCGAGCATTTTGTATCGCCGACGACCAGGTGGGGAGGCGGCAATTTGCGCTGGCGCAAATCAGTGCCCATGTCTGTCGATAGGATTGATTGCCGCTTTGGAGGGCGTTCAGCTATGGCGCAATCACCGATGGATAAGACACCTATGGCCCAAACACCTATGGCCCAAACACCTATGGCTCATACACCTACGGTTCAGACGTTAACTCTTATTCGCGCGTGCGCCATGGCGCTCGTCTTGCCGGTCCTTGGTTGCGCCTCCGGCCTCGGCGGCGGCGACTACAAACCCACAGAGGTGGGACGCTTGCAGCGGGTCGAGGATGGCGTGATTGAGCGCGTAAGGCCTGTCCGGATTGAAGGTGCGAAGACGATTATTGGGCCGGCCACCGGCGCAGTGATTGGCGGGGTTGTTGGAAGCACTATCGGAGGCGGCGACGAAGAACGCACAATCATGGCCATCGCCGGCGCCGTGCTTGGCGGCCTGGCTGGCGGCGCTGTTGAAGAGGGCATGACACGGCAATCTGGATTTGCATACACCATTCGAAAAGTCGATGGTCAGCTTGTGACGCTTGTTCAAGCCGACACGGTCGCCTTGGCGCCTGGCCAGCGCGTCACGATCGAGTATGGCGAGCGTGTGCGCATTGCACCGCGCTGACAATGCGACGCGCGCCTGGTTTGATATGTCGCCCCTGAGCGGGCTCCATTGAGGCGATCGTCGCATGACTTTTTGGCGTGCACTTGTGCTTGTCGTCTGTTTGAACACAGCGTGTGTGGCATGCGCGCCACCCCCAGAGCCAAACCCATCACAGCGTGTCGAAACACCTGCCCCGCCAGCGCCGCTGCAGCCTTCATGGTCGCACGACGCGCGCGACGTGCTTGACCAGCTGGCGCAGACCGTCGCTCAGCATGGCGTCAATACGGCGTCGCTCAAGTCTTTGACGACGCCGCCTGCCGCAGAAAGCGTCACTGCACAGACCGAGCGCACCGACAGGCTCGCGCTGCGCCTAGCCGCGATTTTTGGACAAGGGGCCGTCGCGCCGTCAATCGCCGATCGCGCATGGCATATTCCGGTCAGCGCCACAAAACCGAGCGTCGAGGCGTTACGATCGCTTGCAGCGCCGGATTTGAAGGCTCAAATCGCAGCATTGGCGCCGCAATCGCCAACCTATCGCTTCTTGCAAGCCGAACTGGCCAATCAGCTGGCGCAGCCGCCAACAGAGCTAACCCAGAGCCGGATCATTCGCCTTCGAGCAACACTTGAACGTTGGCGCTGGCTGCCACGGGACTTTCCACCCGACCGTGTCGAAGTGCATGGACCGCAATTCGAGTTGCGGTTGTTTCGCAACAACCAGAGGATTGCCACACACAAGGTGATCATTGGCGCACCGCGGACGCCAACGCCGAGCTTCGCCACTGCAATCACGGGCGTCACACTCAATCCCATGTGGCGGCCTCCCGCAGCGATCGCCCGACAGGAAATCCTCCCCTTGATGGTCCGCGACCCGAGCCGGGCCGCAGCATTGGGTTACCGGTTTGTTGATTCACATGGCTCGCTTCGTGAACCCGGCGACCGACGTCTTGCCGCCAAGGCCTCGCTCAGAATTGTTCAACTTCCCGGTGCTTCGAACGCCCTTGGCCGGGTGAAGCTAGAAATGAGCAATCCTTTCGCAATCTATGTGCATGACACGCCCGCCCAAGCGCTCTTCAACAGAGAGATACGCGCATTTTCCCACGGCTGCATCCGGGTCGAGAATGCGCGCGACTTGGCGGCCCTCCTGCTCGATCCGCACGTTTGGCCTCGGTCTGCGCTCGACGCATCCATTGAAAATGGCCCAACACAAACACTGTCCTTGCCGGTCGAAATGCCGATCTCCGTGCTTTATCTGACGGCGCAGCCCGATCAAGACGGCGTCGTTCAGTACAGCGCGGATCTCGACGGCCGCGACCAGCGGCTCGTACACATGCTGGATGCGCCGGACACCGTAAAGGCAGCGTCAGCGTCGCGGAATGAGCACGTTTCGGAATGCTGGACGCCTTCAGCGCGATAACGCACGCGAGCAAATACGGTCTGCATCAATCTCGCTCTTGCCGCAACCCAAGCTGCCCCAACCCAAGTTGCATAGACGCAAGCGCGTCTGTCGGATCTGGCGATGTGAGGGGCTGAAAGTTCCGCAGAAGCAGCCCCAACGCGAGCGGTTATGGCTCAAGGATGGGTCGTGCGTCAGATTGCGCGCGCAGCGCGCCAATCACGTCTGGGCTTGGGATTTTGTCGAATGCCGAACGCATGATGGGCGAAAACTCCGTATGCTGTGCGTTGTCGATGAATTCATGCACGCGTGTCTTGCGATCGGAGTGAAACGAAAGCTCAAACCTGCCGACGTCACCGAGACCCTGGCGGACATCATCCTCTTGCGGCGCGCGCTGCCCGAATTCATGCGCTCAGACAATGGGCCGGAATTCATCGCGAAGGCGTTGCGCATATGGAGCGGAGAGATTGGCGTGAAAACAGCCTCTATCGAAAAGGGATCGCCTTGGGACTTGCGAGGATGAGACATCGATCCGGCGGATCGATTTCCCGAAGGAGGGCTTTGTAGAATCGTTCAACGCCCGGCTGCGCGACAAATTGTTGAATGGCGAAATCTTCTATACGCTCCAGGAGGCCCAGATCGTCATCGAAGCGTGGCGCCGCCATTTCAACGCAGTGGGCCCGCACTGGTCATTAAAGGGGCGTCCGCCAGCGCCGGAGAGCATCACCGTCCTCGCCGCGCATGGGATCAGGCCATGGCTTGCTTGGAAAAAGGAGCAAAGCGAGGAAGGGCTGGCGGGAAACCGGCCCGCGCACGAACATTGGCGGTGGACCAGTCATTGGGGGTGGGTCAGCCGCCGCTCGGCCATCCGAAACGGTGGCGGTGGCGCTCATGCCCTCAGAATAGGGATTGCTGAGCGTCAACGCCGCCTGCATCCGGCGCAGGCCTTTTTCTCTGCGATCAGCCTGGACCACGCTTGCACCGCAGCCTAGTGTCCTGGCCACGCATGGGGGGCGCCACAAGAGTGGCCGATCGATCCATCCGGTCCCGGAGCCTGCCCACAAATCACCGCCATGCCATCGCCCTCAGGGAGCCGGGAATGGATTGGGATGCCTTCTTCGCTGTTCATCGCGACCTGCCCCGCGAGGGGCCGGGGCTGGCTGAGGATGTCGCATGGGTTGGGGGACTGATCGGGACATCGCCACAAGGCCATGTATGCGACGCGGGCTGCGGTCCTGGCGGTGATCTCGCGGCGCTGCGTCAACTTGTGCCGCGGGGACTGGTTGATGGGTTTGAAACTGTGCCGCACTTCGTCGATGCGGCACGGAAGAGGGTCCCTGGCGACCCGTCCGTGCGGATCATCGCAGAAAGCATGGAGCGCTTGAGCGGTCCTTATGATCTGATCTGGTCGGCCGGGGCAGTCTATTTT
>JBIKVO010000109.1:0-8369 GCA_044356795.1 Caulobacterales bacterium | reverse complement strand
GCCAACCGACCAGGGGGCCAACCGACCAGGGGGCCAACCGACCAGGGGGCCAACCGACCAGGGGGCCAACCGACCAGGGGAAGCAACGAATCAAGGGAGCTCCAATTGCGCTCCGCCGGTCGGTTTGGGTCGGCGCCGTCAGACGGGGACATGGTGTCTGACGGCGCCTACAGGCCTCGCTCGCAGGCTGGGTGGGGGACGCACGCGGAGGCCTGGTTCTATTCTGTCTCAGTAGAAATAGGTATAGTCTAAGAAAACGAGATCTCCATCCCATCACCCTGAAGGTGACTCAGACCGCGGCGCAATGCGACAAACAAATTCGTAAGCTTTGAGACCGAGAACCCACACAGCGAAACTTTTCGAAAGCAACGCCTCCGCGACCGTCTCAAATCCTTCGCACTGTTCACGCACCCGTGCAAGTGGTTTTGGCGCCCCAAATGCGGGATGACGCAGATTTCGCCGGCGCCGTAGCGTCACACTGGGGGCGCGTCACGCCGTCCTTCACCCTGGGGTTGCGAGGCCGCAAAACTGCGAGGTTTGGCGTCTGCGCTCAAGAGCACGGCGATCCAATGCGTGGCGCGAAATTGCGCCAGCACAATCATCAACATCACGGTTAAGGGCGCAGCAAGGAACGCCCCCGCGATCCCCCAAAGGGCGCCCCAGATCGCCAGCGCCAGCAACACCACAACAGTCGACAGATTGAGCGATTGCCCGGTCAGGCGCGGTTGGACAAAATTGCCGATCACGAACTGCCACGCGCCGACACCCAGCGCGACGAGCCCTACGCGCCACAAATCGGGAAACTCCACCAGCGCGAACGCCGTGGGCAGCGCAAACGCCAGCAGCGATCCGATCGTGGGAATAAAATTCAGGAAAAAGATCAAAAACGCCCAAAACAATGCATTGGGCAGGCCAATCGCGACCAGCGTGGCATAGGTCAATGCGGTGATGATGATGCTGGCGATGGTTTGCACCCACAGGTACCGCTCCATCGCGGTGCGGATGGACGAACACACGTCGCGCGCCAAGCCGCGTTCCGCCGGGTGGGGAAAAATCACGTCGAGCTTTTGCGGAAACTGGGCGGCGGCGGCAAACAGAAAGCCAAGATAGATCAAAATAAACAGGATATCGCCGACCAGATCCTGGATCGCCCGGCCAATCCCTGCGAGAACTTGGGTCGGGCTGATCTGATGCAGCGCGCCAGCGACGGTGGGCGGGGCGCCCTCCAGCCGCAACTGCGCCCATGCCTCACGGACCAAATCGTCAAGGCGAGCCTCATAGGCGCCGGTGTGCGCCGCGAACACGCCAATGTTCTGCGCGATCACCGCTACCACCCCGATCGACAGCCCCAGCACCAAAACAATCGACACCGGGAGCGCCGCCGCCATCGGCAGCCGGCCCTTCTCGGCCATGAACCGGGCCATGCCATCGATCACCAGCCACAGCACAAATGCCAGGGCGAACTGCGTCAGCGTGTCGCGAAACCAAAAGAGGCCGAAGAAAATGACCCCGAGGGCCACAACCCAAATACCGGCAGTCGCGGCAGAACGGTTCATTGAGCGGCCCTGATGAATTACAGACAGTCCGGCCAGCAAGGGCCAGTCGCGAGAATTCGCCCTTGGGCGGTAGCCGTCAGGGCTGCTTGGCGCAAGGCGTGCGCTCGGCCATGCTTGCGGCGCAAAACAGGAGACCGATTCGTCATGGCGGACAGCGCAATCTTGATCGGCAAGAGCCCCGAGGGGCCGCAGGCCCTCGCACTGAAGCGTGCCAATCGCCACGGCTTGATCGCCGGGGCCACCGGCACGGGCAAAACCGTTTCGCTGCAGGTGCTCGCGGAAAGCTTCGCCGATGCCGGCGTGCCGGTATTCGCAGCCGACGTGAAGGGCGACTTGTCGGGCATCGCCGCCTCGGGGGACCCGCCGCCAAAATGGGCCGCCGCGCGCGCCGAACAACTTGGCGTCGCGATCAACCCCCGCCCTGCCCCGGTGGTGTTCTGGGATCTGTTTGGCAAGCAAGGCCATCCCGTCCGCACGACCGTCACAGAGATGGGCCCGCTGCTATTGTCGCGCATCCTCGACCTGTCGGAGGCGCAGGAAGGCGCCCTGACGATCGCATTCAAGATCGCCGACACCGATGGCCTCCTGCTGCTGGATCTGAAAGACCTGCGCGCAATGCTGACGCATGTCGCCGATAACGCCGACGAGATCGGCAAGAAGTATGGCCTCGTGAGCCCGCAAACCGTCGCCGCCATTCAGCGCAAATTGCTGCAACTGGAAATGGACGGCGCGGACGACTTTTTCGGCGAACCGGCGTTGCAATTGGCCGACATGATGCGCGTCACCGAAGAGGGCCGCGGTGTTGTGAATCTGTTGGCCGCGGACAAGCTGATTCAAACGCCGCGCCTTTACGGCGCCTTCCTGCTCTGGCTGATGAGCGAATTGTGGGAGGAGATGCCCGAAGCTGGCGACCTCGACAAACCGAAGCTGGTTTTCTTCTTCGATGAAGCGCATTTATTGTTCAACGATGCGCCAAAAGCGCTGCTCGATCGGATTGAACAGGTGGCGCGCCTGATCCGCTCAAAGGGCGTGGGCATCTATTTCATCACCCAATCACCCACCGATGTGCCGGATACCGTGTTGGCGCAACTGGGCAATCGTTTTCAACATGCGCTGCGCGCCTATACCCCAAGCGATCAGAAGGCGGTAAAGGCGGCGGCGGCGTCGTTCCGCGCTAATCCAGGCGTGGATGTGGCAAAGGAAATCCAGGAATTGAACATCGGTGAGGCGCTGATTTCCACGCTTGATGAAAAGGGCGCACCAACGCCTGTGGCGCGCACTTTTGTGAAGCCGCCCAACTCCCGTGTTGGCCCCATCACCGCCGAGGAGCGCAAAGCGCTGATGGAGGCCAGCCCGCTGGCGTCCAAGTACGACACCGCGATCGACCGCGAGAGCGCGTTTGAAATCCTTGCCGGGCGCTCGGTTGAAGCCTCCGAGGCCGCCCGTCAGGCGCAATTGCGCGAAGCCATGGAAAAGGCGGCGGAGGCCGCCGCCAAGGTGAAAGCCAAAGGCGACGCGGAGCGGGAACGCGAATTGATTGCGGCCGAAAAACAGCGCCTGCGCGAACAGGAACGCGCCGAACGCGTGGCCGCCCGCGAACGGGAACGCGACGAAGCCGCCAAGGCCAAAGCGAACGAGCGCACGGCGCAGGCTGTCACCCGCGTTGCAACGCAAGTGGGCGGCGGCATCCTCAACACCATCGGACGCGAATTGGTGCGCGGTATTTTCGGCGGCGTGAAGCGGCGATAAGCCTTACCCTTGACGCGAGCGGGTGCGCGTGGCGCACTCGACACCGTCAAGAGATTGGCCATATGCGGCTTTTGGCTTTGGCGGCGCCCCCCTGCCGGCGTATTTCTATCAGCGTGCACACGGACGCGCACGGACGGCCAACCCATCACCGTCAAATAAGCCGAGGCCCGTCTGCCGAAGCTGGTCAGTTCAATCCTGTCACCGTTTCAAAACGAGCCGGAGTTCCGCGGCCATCGGCGCGCGGTGCGAGATATCGCGATTGAGCGCGGCGATTGGCGGCCCGGCGGCACGCCATCGCTGTCGCTTCCCGTTACAGTGATGGCGCCGCCGCCACCTGCCCCGCCACCTCCCGCCGCCTTCCAGCGCCGCACGGCCACAGCAAAGCGCGCCATCAGCCGCTGAAACCCAAGACCGCATCCTTCTTACCGGGTCTGTGATCTCGGGCGTCGCCGACCCCAACGACGCCACCACCAGTGTAAAGGAGTGCGGCGTTGATGAGGGCTGCATCGTCAAACAGCTTGGGCGTTTTCTGATGGTGTTGATGGAGGGGCGCCTGTTTGCGGTGGATCAGAACGCCTTGGGCGGCATCACGCTCGCAAGCCGCTGGGATATATATCGCCACATGGACGATGACGTATGGATCGATGAGAGGCTCACGTTTGGCGCTTGCATTGTTATCACGGGCTGCTTGTATGGTCGCGAGGCAATGGGGATATCGGTATTTTCGCTGAGCGACAGCCGCGCCTTCGCGTGTGACGGCGTATCCGCCATCATTGCCAACGATCATTATGACACCGAGAATTACACCGCACGCATCATCAGTGATAATCCGGATTTCTATAATTTACTGGGCCTGCAATTTACTGGACCTCCACAAAATCGATCCCGATGCGCCATTCAAGTTTTCGCTGATCCGCCGGCTGCTGCGCATAGAGGATCGCGAAGCGGTTTTGTCGCAGGGATCGACGCTTCTTGATGTGCGTTCGATTTTCGCCTCCGTACAATGGTGGCGAACCCCTTGGTGCATACTATCGCGGTTTGCCCGCTGGGCGCAGTGCGCGGCGGGGACGATTTGATATGCACCAGCGCCGCGTTTATCGCGGAAATGAAACGACAATTCTTCTTCACGCCCGATGAGATTTTCGTCTGGACGAACGCCAACACTGGCAGTGTCGATCGCTTTGCGAAGCACTCGGTTGCCCCACGCACGACCTGCGTTTTGTTGAACCTGAAATCCACGCCGCCTTGCAGAAGGCCCCCAGCAAGTGCGGCTTTCCCGCGATTGTCTATCGCGTCTCGATCCGCTGCAGCGGCCCTACAGCGGTCCGCGCGGAGGGCGCGGTTAACAGCCTGTTCTCCCTCGATCTCGCCAATGGGCAAATGCGTGCGCTGACGATCCGTCAATGCAAAAACTGGTTGGCCTATACCGCGATCCCCCTCACCTTGTTTGGTCGTCGCCCCGGCTTGGCGCCACTGTCCCACCATGTCGAAGCGCCGGAACCGGACGGTTTTGGTTTGGAGGTGCGGTTCCCCAAAACCAACCACGTCTATGGCGCGCGCACAACGCAAAGCCAGGCGCCGCCGAGCCGTTGGAACCAGCCTGCAGCAAACCCAAAACTGGTGATCGTTGCGACCACGGCGCCGGACAACCCCACCCTGCTGCCCGCCCCCCATGGCGTGATCCGGCTTGAACGTCTGGGCGAGAATGTCGCCGTTACTGGCTGTGCCGATGACGATGGCCTGAAGGTTTCCTCGGTCGATCTGTCGGGCGCACCGCCCATCGCCGACATGCTAACCCTCACAGACGGTTTGAAACCGAGGCCCGCAGCCATGCTTTCAACAGCCGCTTTGATGCGACCGGCGCTCGAAACATTGGCCTGCCCACCGCCGGCCCCGGCGCCGACGCTCGCCGCGCCCCCTGGGAACGCAACGATTCCGAAGTCTCGTCCCTCAGCATCGATCGAGCCGGTACACTTGGCCTCCTTGGAGCCCTTGTTCAGGGCCTCGATGGCGTAACCCACCAGGCCCTCCGCTGCGCGGTGAGGTGCATGGAATCGGATGGCAATGCGCGGGCGCTGCTCCTTGGATCACGGGTGTTCGGGCTGACGGGTGCAGAACTGGTCGAGGGCCGCATTGATGGCCCTGCCCTGCGTGAGGCGCGGCGCGTGAACCTGACGGCGCCGCGGGCGGCAGATGGGCGATAGGATTGTCCGCGGGCCTGTGCAGGGCCTGTGCAGCGGACAGCGATTGGCCAGCCCTCCCCCAGCCTCACCCAGTCGGGCAGTGTGGAACGGATGCGCCAGCAATGACTATCGGTCGCCTCGCGCAGAGCGCGCCCGCTCAGCCCTGCGCGCGATCATGAGAACATCCTGCGCCTGCGCACCTGTTCACAAAGATAACCAAAGTCTTTGCGAACGAATTTGAAACCAGCACCTGCTGTTTTGGTGGCGATGAAAAAACGAGTCAAAGATTCATCTTCGCGAATCCCCGTGTCGCACAGGCTTTATTTCGCAGCCGAGTCGGAATGCTCGGCAAAATTTACCCATCGTAAACGCTTGGAACAGAAGAGTGCCCCGGCGCTCACACAGAGAGCCTAGAATTAACGATGACTGAACCCTTCGCCCCCATCGCCGATCCCGAGACCGGAACGGCCTCGGGCCGCGCTGCCCTGAAGCGCGCCGGCGCCACATTCGCTGCGGTGGGCGTGTCCGCCTATGGCCTCGGCGCGGCCATCAGCTATTCGCCGGTGGACCCGAGCCTGAATGTCGCGACCGGCGAGCCGGCCCGCAACCTGTTTGGCGAGCCCGGTGCGGTTGTCGCCGACCTGCTGCTGCAAAGCGGCGGCTTGGCGGCAATGGCGGGGCTTGCAGCGCTGGGCGCAGTCGGCGTCGTGAGGCTGGTGCATAACAGATCGACTGGCCCGATTGATCGCCGCCGCCTACTGGCCGGCACGGGTGGCTTTGCGCTTTTGGCTGCCGCCGCCTCTACACTGCCGAGCCCCGGCGGCTGGCCGATTGCGGCCGGCCTGGGCGGCATGATTGGGGATGGTCTGGCGCTGCTGCAAACCACCATCCTGTCGCTTCCCGGCCTGCCCGGCGCGCGCGTGATGGCGGGGATTGCCTCCGCCATCGGCGGCGCTGTGCTGCTGTCCTATGCGTTCTCGATGCGCCGTGAGGTAGTTGCGGGGGCAGTGGACGCCATACGCGATCAGGCCACCCGCGCCGCGAACATGGCGGAGCGCCTGTTGACGCGCACCGCGCCGGACCTGGCGCGCGCCTTGCCCAAACCATCGCCGCGCCAGCCCAAGACGCGCACGCCACACGTTTCCTTGCCGATCAAGCCGCTGACGCCGATCGCACCGGAAACCGTATCCGGCATGGCGCCAGCCGCCACTGCAGACGCTGCGCCCCATGCGGGACATGCGCCGTCTGCTCCAAACACGACAGCGGGCCGCGGGCCGCTATCGCCCCATTTCAAGGTGCACGAGCCAGAGCCGGCGCAACAATCGCCGATCGATGCGCATCGGCGCTCTGTTGTGCCGTTCCCAGCGCCCGTCGCCCGTCCGCAGCCCAGCGCGGCGACGCCGCCTGCGCCGGCCGCCTGGAGCCCCGGCCCCTCCGCCATTTACGCCCATGACGGCGGTTTTGAACTGCCGGCGATTGATCTGCTCACCACACCGCGCCCGCGTCTGTCGCAAACCGATGGCGCCGCGTTGCAAGCCATGGCGCGACGGCTGGCGGCGGTGTTGGCGGATTTCGGCGTGCAGGGTGAGATCGTGTCGGCCCGCCCTGGCCCGGTCGTGACGCTGTTTGAACTGGAGCCGGCGCCGGGGGTGAAAACCAACCGGGTGATCACGCTGGCCGACGACATAGCGCGCTCCATGAGCGCCACCTCGGCGCGCGTGGCGGTGATCCCGGGGCGCAATGCGATTGGCATCGAATTACCAAACCCGAAGCGCGAAACCGTGTTTCTGCGCACATTGCTGGGATCGACTGCGTTTGTCGGATCGCAAGGCGGCTTACCTATTGCGCTGGGTGAAACCATCGAAGGAGAACCCTTCGTCGCCGATCTGGCCAAGATGCCGCACCTGCTGATCGCGGGCACAACCGGTTCGGGCAAATCGGTCGGCATCAATGCCATGATCGTGTCGCTGCTGTATCGCTACAGCCCAGACGAATGCCGCTTCATCATGATCGACCCCAAGATGCTGGAGCTTTCGGTATACGAAGGCATTCCACATCTCCTGTCGCCGGTGGTGACGGATCCGAAGAAAGCCGTTGTCGCGCTGAAATGGGCGGTGCGCGAAATGGAAGAGCGCTACCAGGCAATGAGCCAGCTGCGTGTGCGTCATATCCACGGCTACAATGAGCGCATTCGCGAAGCAATTGAACGCGGCGAGCCGCTGGAGCAAACCGTCACCACCGGATTTGATCCCGACACCGGCGCGCCCGTGATGGAAACACGGCGCCTGCCGATGGAGCCGATGCCGTTTATCGTTGTCGTCATCGACGAAATGGCCGATCTGATGATGACGGCGGGCAAGGAAATCGAAGCCGCGGTGCAGCGTTTGGCGCAGATGGCGCGCGCCGCCGGCATCCATGTGATCATGGCGACGCAGCGCCCATCGGTGGACGTGATCACCGGCACGATCAAGGCGAATTTCCCGACGCGCGTCTCCTATCAAGTGACGTCGAAAATCGACAGCCGCACGATATTGGGAGAACAGGGCGCGGAACAACTGCTGGGCCAGGGCGACCTGCTGTTTATGGCCGGCGGCGGCCGCATCCGTCGCCTGCACGGGCCCTATGTATCGGATGGTGAAGTCGAGCGTGTGGTGAACATGCTGCGGGCGCAGGGTGCACCTGTTTATCGCACCGACATCACCGAAGACGAAGACGAAGCCGACGATGGCCCGATGGCGCCTGCCGATATCGCCAATCTCTCCGGAGATGATCTGTATGATCAGGCCGTGGAAATCGTGCGTCGTGATGGTAAAGCCAGCACTTCATATCTGCAAAGGCGCTTGAATATTGGCTACAACAAGGCCGCAAGTCTAATCGAACG
>JBIKVO010000108.1:0-8418 GCA_044356795.1 Caulobacterales bacterium | reverse complement strand
AGATCCACGGGCTTGCGGCGTTGCGCATTGGCTGGGCCTATGGGCCGGCCGATGTGATCGATGTGCTGAATCGGGTGCGCGGACCGTTCAATGTCGCCGCCCCCGCCCAGGCCGCCGCCGCCGCCGCGATCGCCGATACCGCCTTCGCGGACGATAGCGTCGCCCACAATGCCCGCGAATTGGCGCGCTTCCAGGATGCGATGACGGCGCTTGGCTTTCGCTTCACGCCCAGCGTGGCGAATTTCTGCCTCGTGCATCTGGATCAGGACGGCGCCCACACGGCCGAGGCGTGCGATGCGTTTTTGCGCAGCCAGGGCATCATCGCGCGCCGCGTCACGGCCTATGGCTTGCCGCATGCGATCCGTGTGTCGATTGGATCGACGGCGGAAAACGCTGCGGTGATCGCCGCGTTCGCCGCCTTCAAGGGCTGAATGCGGTCAACCCAGCTCGGCCAGAAAACCCGCAATCTCGCGCTCCAGCAGGTCGAGATCGGCGGGCTGTGACAGGCGGTGGTCCCCCGCCTTCACAAAGCTTACCCGCACATCGGCGCTGACGAGGCGATCGGCCAGCTCCAACGACAATCGCCACGGTACGTCGGCGTCCTTCATGCCATGCAGGATGCGCACCGGCGCCTGGATCGCGATCGGGGCATGCAGCAGATTGAACGGCGCGCCGCTGTCGATCAGGCGCTTGGTGATGACATAAGGGCCGTCGCCATAGGCAGACGGGCGCTCATGGCGGCCTGTTTCAAGGATCGCGCGGCGCACCGCATCGGGAAAACCGTCCCACATCAGACGTTGGGTGAAATCCGGCGCGGGCGCGATCAGGTACAGCCCCGCGACCCGCTGCGGCCGCGCCAACGCCGCCAACAGCGCCATCCAGCCGCCCATCGACGAGCCGATCAGCACCAGCGGCCCGCTGGCGACCTGATCGATCATGGTTAACGCATCGGCGCGCCAATCATCAATGCCGAGCGTGTCGAAGGCGCCGCCGGATTGACCATGTCCGCGATAATCAAACCGGATGAAGGCGCGCTGCGTGCGCGCGGCGAAGGCGGCCACACGTTGCGCCTTTGCCCCGCTCATGTCGGATTTGAAGCCCCCCAACCACATTAATGTCGGCCCCTGGCCGTCCTGGCGCTGGAACGCGATTTGCTCCCCGCCTGCACTGACCTGATGTTGAATTGCTGCCTGTGCCATGTCGGAACCCGATTCACCCGAGCCGCGAACTGGCCCGAGCCCTGGACTTGGCGCGCAAATGGCGCCAAGTCGAGAGGATGGGTCACGGAGGGGTGCGACTCGCCGGAAGCGCAAAGCAGCGCGCAGGAGTCCCATGCTAGCGGTGCTACAAGTCACCCCTGCGCTCGACGCTGGCGGCGTTGAGCGGACCACCATCGAAGTTGCGGACGCGATCACGCGCGCCGGCGGATTGGCGCTGGTGGCCAGTGCAGGCGGCCGGCTGGAGCCGGAGCTGGCGGCCGTCGGCGGCGTCTTGGCCCCGATGCCGATGGATTCCAAGAACCCGTTCGTGATGTGGCTGAATGCACGCCGCCTCGCAAAGCTGGCCAAGGCGCGTGGCGTGAAGCTGATTCACGCCCGCTCCCGCGCGCCGGCCTGGAGTGCGCTGTGGGCGGCGCGCCAGCTGGGCATTCCGTTCGTGACCACGTATCACGGCGTGTACAATGCCAAATCCGGCCTGAAGCGGTTTTACAACAGCGTGATGGCGAAAGGCGATCTGGTGATCGCCAATTCCGAATATACCCGCGATCATGTAATCGAAGAACATCGCGCCAATCCTGGTGTGGTGATTGCGATCCCGCGCGGGGCGGATTTCTCGCGCTTTGATCCCGAAAAAATCACGGTCGAGCGCTTGAGCGCGGTGCGGGCGCAGGTTGGCTTGGGCGCGGATGATCGGCGTTTTGTGGTGTTGCTGCCGGCGCGACTGACGCGCTGGAAGGGCCAGACTGTGCTGATTGAGGCCGCAGCCGCGGTGCTGCGCGCGCGCCCCGGTTCGACGGTGTTTGTGCTGGCGGGCGATGCGCAGGGGCGCGAGGGATTTCAGCGCGAATTGCTGGATTTGGCGCGGGCGCGCGGCATTGACGAGGCCGTGCGCATTCCAGGCCATGTGCACGATATGCCCGCAGCCCTGGCGGCTGCCGATATCGCGGTGTTTCCGTCCACCGATCCTGAAGCCTTTGGCCGCGGCGCTGTCGAAGCGCAGGCGATGGGCGTGCCGGTGATCGTGGCGGCGCATGGCGGCTTGAAAGAGACCGTGGTGGACGGGGTGACGGGCGTGCATGTGCCGCCCTCCGATGTCTTGTCCCTTGCCGATGCGATCGTCCGGCTGATTGACGCGGGCCTTGACGCGCGCCGCGCGATGGGCGCCCAGGGCCGCGCCCGCGCGCTTGCGCATTATTCGGTGGATGCGCTGAAACAGGCGACCTTGACCGTGTATCAGCGCTTGTTGGAGAAGCGGTGATGATCGGCTTGCCCGGCGCCAAACCGCGGACAGAGGGGCGAGGCGGCCCGATGCCGCGCAAGGCGGAGCGTGTCTTGATTATCAAGCTGGGCGCGCTGGGTGATTTTGTGCAGGCGCTGCCGGCGATAAAGATCATCCGCGATTATCACCTCGGTGCGCGTATTACATTATTGACCACCGAGCCATTTGAAGCTTTCGCCGATGCGTGCCCCTATGTGGACATGGTGGAAGCAGACGGGCGCCCGAAGGAAACCGCAGCGACGGCGCAATTGCTGCAGCGCCTGCGCGCGGCGGGATATGAAATTATCTATGATCTGCAAACGTCTGGGCGGTCGAACAACTATTTCATCGGCCTGCAGCCGCGCCCGCCTTTATGGTCGGGCATCGCGCAGGGGTGCTCCCATCCCCACGCCAATCCCGCACGCGAGACGATGCACACCTTGGATCGGCTGCATGACCAGCTGGTGTTTGCCGGCATTGTGCAGCCGCGTCCGATCGGTGAAGCGCCATTGCCGGAATTGTCTTGGGTGCGCAAGGCGCTGCGTGATCCGCCGCGCTTGCAGCCGGCATATTTTGGCGTCAAGGCGCCGTTCGGTTTGGTGATGCCGGGGGCGTCGGCGCATCGTCCGGAAAAGCGCTGGCCGGTGGAGGGCTATGCCAAGCTTGCAACCCTGATCGCCAATCGCGGGGTTGCGCCGCTGATTATTGGCCACAAGACCGAACAGGAAGCCGCCGCCGCCATTGTCAAAGCGGAGCCGCGGGCCAAGAGTGCGGTGATGCGCACGGATTTGTTTCAGGTTGCAGCGCTCGCGGAGCGGGCGGCGTTTGCGGTCGGCAATGATACGGGGCCGATGCATATGGCGGCGGCGGCGGGGGCTGCATGCGTGGTGCTGTTCAGCGCAGAATCCAACCCCGAAAAGGTGTGCCCGCGCGGTCGCGGCGGCGTGGTGGCGATTCAGGGCGACAGCCTAGCGACCCTGAAGGCGGAGCAGGTGGATCAGATGATCGCCAATATCGGCGGTTATCGGCGCCGATAAAGCAGCGGGCGGACCTGGTGATCGCCGCCCGGCCGCCCTTGTCTGCACCAGGCGATAGAGCGGCAGT
This sequence comes from Caulobacterales bacterium, assembly GCA_044356795.1. Taxonomy (GTDB): domain Bacteria; phylum Pseudomonadota; class Alphaproteobacteria; order Caulobacterales; family Aquidulcibacteraceae; genus JBIKVO01. Next base: position 4,836 of record JBIKVO010000108.1, on the reverse strand, counting down.
GCTGCGCCCGCCTCGCGCAGGGGGGCCAGAAAAGGGCGCAAATTCGGCCGATCATGGCGGCGGTTTTCCGCCTCCATCGCCGCCACGCGCAGCGCGGTGGACAGATGGATGGTTTCGAAAGGTTCGCCGCGATCGACCGTTTGATTGCGGCGCAGGCCCGGCTTGATCCGCCGCCGGCCGCTCGGCCAAGTCTGCGCCAACAGCCTGGCTGGTCCGCGCGCCTTGCTGATCGTGGCGGCAGCGTCGATGTCGTTCAGCGCCAGCGGCGATGCGCCCCCGCCCCCGATATCGCCCTGATTGCCGGGGAACCCGCGCTGCTGAAACAGTCGATCCTGCGGCGCAGTGGTCATGCGGAAGGGGGCGCGGCGCTCTGTCAGATCGGTCCATGGCGTTGGCGGACGGGCAAACCGCATCTCGTCAAGCGCGAGGGCGTGGCGGGCGGCGTGCGGCGTATTTCGCGGTGATCACGGGCGCTGCATGTCCCGTCTTCTCCAAGGCGATGATTGCAATCAGCATGCCCGCTTGCCGCCTCGGGCTTTGACGTCACGCTGGCGAAGACCGGTCGGCCGGCCTTCCATCCTGGCGCGATCTTGAGGATCTATCTGCGGCGATAGGGATCGGCGCCAATCCAGCCGTCGTCTGGAAGCGGCGTGCAGGCGCAATTGGGAGCTGTTGTGGCGCACCGGGCGCTGCGCGTCGGATTTCAAAACCAGTGCTGACGTCCGGCGCGACAAGGGCACAGCGATCTGCGCGGCCTGCGCGCGCTTTATCGCCATCATGAGCAGGTTCCAAAGGGTCAATGCGCGCGACAAGACCTTCACCCGTGGCGCGGTCACATCGCAGATCGCGCACCTCGAAAAGGCGATCGAGCGCTCTCTGATCGAACGGGATGCTGCCGATCGCCACCAAGCCATGGGCTTGTCATCCGACAGCGGACGATTGCGCGAGACGCTGGGTCGCCTTGAAGCGCAGATGGAAACACTGACGGCGATGGAGAAAGCGGTCGCGGATGCGCCGGAGCGCCCGGTTTGCCTGACCGATCCGGACGCCGATGTCTATGCTGCGTCCGGCGCCTTTGGCATAACCGAGGCCAGCGATTTCTGGAGGATCCGCGACGGTCAGGCTTGGTCCGTGACACACGGCCAGGACGTGCCGGATTTTGATGCCGGCACGCTCGCCTTGATTCGCAAAGGCGCGGACGGTGCATGGGGCTCAGTGGGCTAAGCCGGGCGACCTGGCCGGGGATCGCCGACGCGGATAACAGCCGGGGCTAACAAGAGCCGCAGAACGCAGCCGCGTCTGCCACACCGATCAAAGTCGCAAGACTGTCTGGTCTCGGTTGTCGCCCCAGGCAGTGGCTCAATCCACCAAGTCGGGGCATGCCCCACCAGTTCGGTGATCGCATCGGCCCCGCGATGGTGTGCTCGATCCTGGAACACACCATGACCGGAAGGCATCGTTTAAACTCTCAGCGCCCATCCGATTGCAGCGCTGAAGAAAAGCGATGCAACGCCGATAGCCGGCAGAACACGGATTGCAAATGGCGTCGCCAAGCGGGCAAATCTTTTGTGAAACGGATACAGAAAGAGCATCGGGAGCGCCGTCGCGGCCAAAAGAGCGCCAAACCAAAAAAACAATATGGTCAGGTGCATCGATTGCGCTGCCCCCATAAAGCCCAGGCCAGCGATGAACCGCAAGCTCGCCTCGAACAGATTGAGTTGGGGTGACGCAGCATGCCCATTCAGGAACCGAACAGCCACGGAACGACTTAGAAATACCAGCAGTCCAAGGGCCATAAGGTACAAAGCACACGCCACAACGATCAAGCGCCAAACAAAGCTGAGCGCTTCGTGCGCGTTCAAAGCGGTGATGATCAAGTCCACGCTGACGCCTCTCTATCGAGGCCGTCCCATAAGACTCATTTGCGCGTCTGTCGATCCGACCATGCGGCTTGTGCTTGATCGGCAAGCCACGCTGCGGCTTGCCGCACGCTCTGTTTGTCATCGTCGCGATCCACGCGTTGATTGGCCTCGCGCATCAGGTCGATGGAAATGGACTCCACCAGCGGCGCCAGGGCGGCGCGAAAGGCCGTATCCTTGCCGCGGCTGGGCGACAAAAGCAGGATCGCGTCATAGGGCGGCAAGGCCTGGCGTGGGTCGGCCAGAGTGACCAGGTCAAGGCTTGCTATTCGTCCATCACTGGAAAACGCCGAGATAACGTCCACGTCGCCCGCCGCCAAAGCGCTATACATGAATGTCGACTGAAATGCGCGCTGGCGCCGAAACCGCAACGCGTAGGCCTCACGCAGCGCCCGCCATTCGGGGCGGCCAAAAAACTCAAAGTCGCCGCCAATGCTCAGTTGCGCCGATCGATTGGCAAGATCCTCGATGCTTTCAACGCCAAGCGCTTCGGCTTGCCCGCGGCGCATTGCGAGGGCGTACGCGTTTTCGAAACCCAGACGCCCCAATATCGCCACGCCGAGTTCGTCTTCCAGCCAGGTCGAAACGGCGTTAAAGATCTGCTCACGCCCTGGATTGTCGGTATGCCCCATCGCGTTGGCGTAGATGGTCCCAGTATAGTCGACATAGACATCAATGTCGTTGTTGGACAGTGCGCGCAGAATGACAGCAGAGCCAAGACCGCTGCGGGGGTCGGCCGTAAATCCTTGCCTATTGAGCCTATCGGTGATCACGCGTGCAAGGATATACTGCTCCGTGAATGACTTTGCGCCCACCAGCGCTGGCGTTTCCGTCGATCGAGCAAGACCTGGACCAACCGCAAGAGCAACGCCAAAAGCAAGGCCGACGGCGCCGGCGATCATGGGCTTCCTGTCGCGATGCTTCAAACCCTGCTCGATCAGGCCAAGCAGCTGATCGGTGATGAGAGCGAGCGCCGCTGCGGCCGCACAGCCAAACAGAACCAGCACCCAATTCTCAATCTGCAGGCCGGTGAAAATGTAGTTGCCAAGGCTCGTTTGGCCGACGGGAGTGGACAGCGTCGCGATGCCAATGACCCAAACCGCCGCGGTGCGCACGCCCGCCATGATCACCGGTGCGGCCAGTGGCAGGTCCACTTGCCATAGTCTTTCCTGTGGCGTCATGCCGACTGCCAAAGCGGCCTCGCGGATATCGGGATCAATGCTCTCGACCCCAACCACTGCGTTGCGAACGATTGGAAGGATCGAGTAGAGCGTCAGCGCCGCCCAGGCTGGCCAGAAACCGAGCGCTGTAAAGCCCTGCCCTGTCATGCTTGCCAGGGCCGCCGATAGCGCAAGCATCGCGGGATAAAACAGCGCGAGCAAAGCCAAACTTGGTATCGTTTGGACCAAACTAACCGCAGTCATAACGACAGGCCGCGCGATCGCGTTGCGCAGCGCCATGACGGTGAGGGGAATGCTCAGCAGCAGTCCCGCGGCAAGCGCGAGAGCACTTACAGCGACGTGGGCGCTGAGATATCCCGGCAGGAGCGCCCAGGCCGCCGCGATGCGATCACCCATCCGGTTAGTGCTCCATCTGCGCGAGCAAGGCGTCTATCCGCTCTGCATGCTGCAGCGGCGCGGCGATCAGGTCGCGGACATAGGGAGGCTGGTGTGGGGAGAGGAGCTCAACCGGTTTTGCGCAAGCAATCAGTTTACCGTCCTGCAAAACGGCGATCCGATCAGCGAGCGTGAGCGCTTCCATCATGTCATGCGTGACCATAACAGTCGTGAGCCCAAGCCTCGTGTGTAACGCGCGATAGGCGCGCGCCAAAGTTTCGCGCGTCATCGGGTCCAGCGCGCCAAAGGGCTCATCCATCAGGACAATTTTTGGTTGCGCCGCCAGTGCGCGCGCGAATCCCACACGCTGGCGCTGCCCGCCTGAAAGCTCCGCTGGAAAACGATCTGCGTACTGATCGGGGTTCAACTCCACCATGTTCAACAATATATATGCTCGGGCGCGGCGCGCTTCAGCTGCAAGCCCCAGGAGCCTTGGCGTTACCGTGATATTCTCCACGACGCTCATGTGCGGGAACAGGCCGACGCCTTGAATGACATAGCCGATGCCGCGACGCAGGTCCTCCGGCCGACAGGTTGCGACATCGCGCCCATGGACAAAAACTGACCCGCGATCCGCTTCGATCAGGCGATTGATCATCCGCAAGGTTGTCGATTTGCCTGAGCCTGAGCCGCCAATCAGCGCCACAAACTCCCCCGGCTCGACGGTGAGGCTGACGCTCTCGACGGCGAATGAGCGTCCGCCATCGAATGATTTGCCAACGTCCTGCAGAGCAATCGCGGCGGGACGTTCATGCGGCAACATCACGCCGCTCTGAAAGCGAAGGAATGGTCAAGCCAGCCAAGCGGCCAGCGCCGCTTGCAACCGACACGATCTCTCCGAGGGGTTCTCGAGAAACTTCCGACTGCGGACGAGAGAGAAAGAACTCCGCGTGATACAAACCGTCGCCTTCCTTGCCGGTTGGGTCAAGCCCGAGCGCACGAATATTGGCCAGCGCTTCTTCTGCTTCCGCGGTGTCTTGGAAGCGACGCTGGACAAATGTCGCGCCCGTCAGCTTTTCTGTCGCCAGAGCATGATTGGCGAGCATGTCCTCGATTTTTCCGTATGGGAACATGCGCAGCACAAATGAGGCGACCCAAGGCGCAGTCTCGGACGGGAAAAGCTTAATCAAGCTTTCGAAAGTTCTCTCGCCGACATAGCCGACACAGCCAGTTGAGATGATGAGATCGGCTTGCCGCACTTTGCGGGCGTCGCCGGCTGAGAGTTCGCCCGTCTCCAAATCCGCGACAATCGCGTCATCCAGGAGCCCGACACTGACCCCATAATTCGTTGCTGGTTCTGA
>JBIKVO010000139.1:0-7306 GCA_044356795.1 Caulobacterales bacterium | reverse complement strand
ACGCTGCGCCTTTGGATCAATGAGCGTGTCGAACCCAAGTCTTTGCATAGCCAGTCCAACGGCTTGCACATGCCCGTGGTGGAGCGAGCGGACACACTCAAACTGATCCTCAACGGGACCGAGCTTTTCGCCTTTCAACACCCTGCGGATCATCTCCACCTGATCCATCGGAAGGGAGGACAAATTGGCGAGTGTGCGTTTCTTGACCTGCTTGCCGACCCGATAGCTCTCCCGCAGAAGGACCGCAGGTGGGGATGTCCGATTGGGAACGATGTCGATGTGCATGGGTAGATAATATCTCATCCCCACATGCATGCAATGGCCATTTCATATGATTACATGGCTACATCACCGATATTTAAATGCGAAAACCGACTAATATCTAGTTTGATATCGACACACTGCTCGAAAATGCCGGCATTTTTCGCCGGGAACTTCCGGTTGGCGGCGGCAAAGCGGATGCGGGGCGTTCCTATGGCCTCCTGGTATTTCCCGCCAGCGCCTCAGGCGCCCTCGGCTGCTGCGCCGCCTAGCGCAGCCAAGCACAGACATCGAGCGCGGCCGCCTCGGCCGCCATGTCAAAATCGCCTGTCTCGTGCAAAAAATCGGCAAAGCTTGAGCCAAGGCCGGCGCGAGCGACGACGGCAGGGCCGGCTTGTCGTTCCTCATTGGCAGTGCGCGGCGCTTCATCAGCCATCGTCACACCCGTTGCGGCGCGAGCGCGCGGGCCACGCCCTCTGGATCATGCGCGATCACCTTGAGATAGGCGCGATTCGGCTGGTCGGGTTGAGCCCGGCCCTGTTCCCAATCGCGCAGCGTCCCAAGCGGGATGTGATAGCGGGCGGCGAATTCCTCTTGCGTCAGGCCGAGGGCGCGGCGCAGCGTTTTCACGCGCGGCACGGGCTTGAGCTTGGCCGCAAGTTCATCCGTAAGCGGTTGCGCGTCAGGGTCGCTCATTGCGGCGGCGAGGATTTCCTCCTCGCTCATATCGCTCATGGGTTCCAGCGCCACGACCGCCTCCGCACCATCCGGGCCGACGTGCACAATGACCGGACGACCATCAATCTTGCGCGTTTTCGAAATAATATCGGTCATGTTCTCGCCTTGTGGCGCGGCGCGCCGAAATGATGCGACGACGCGCGCCGCGATCTGTGTAAACGACCACCAGCAACCAGCCATCGGCCAGCGCAATCATGCGCGTGTGCTCTTCGCCCTCGACAATCTCCACATCTTCGACGGCAAAAGGGTCTGCAAAGGCCGGTCGGGCATGATCAAAAGCGACGCCATGCTTGCGCAGATTGTCCGCCGCTTTTGCATCATCCCATTCAAATTCATCGTCTGATATACTACCGCATTCCCGTATCTGCGTCCACCATGCCGACATCCCGGCAAGGGTTCAAGGGCGGCGATGACGCTTAGCCCGGTCCCTCGTGCTCATTCGCCCTCATCCCCCGCTTCCCCATCTTCGGCGTCAAGCGCAGCGTCGAGCATGGCCTTGTCGCGGGCGAGTTTTGCGCCGGGATGGGTGGCGGCGTGGATTTCTGCGAGCTTGGCGATCGACACCTTGGTGTAGGTTTGCGTCGTCTCCAGGCTCTCGTGGCCCAAGAGCGCCTGGATGAACCGGCCTTGGCGACGCCGGCGGCTTCGACATAGAAGCGCACCTTCTCGGAGAGGCGCTTGGCCTCCAGGGGCTTGCCGTCGCGGCTGAGGAAGAGCGACTGTCTCATGAGTCAAGCTCCTTGCCATGCGGTTATGGCTTTGAGCATGGCGTTGTGGATGGTGAGAAGTTTGCGCATTGCAGCAACGATGGCGACTTTTGGTCTTTTGCCGGCGCTGCGCAGGCGGGTGTAAAAGGTTTTGAGAAGGGGGTTGGCGCGAACTGCAACGAGGGCGGCCATATAGAGCACGCTGCGGGCATCGGCGCGTCCGCCTGCGATCTTGCGGCGCCCGCGCGTGGCGCCCTTGCGCTTGGACTACTTCCGCGGCCTGTTAGAGCGCAGGCGTGGCGTCGGTTGCGCCAAAATCGTCGCCGATGAAGAGCAGCGGAGCATTGTGTTTCTTGGCCAATGCGTAAGCGAAGCAATCGCCAAAGTTCAGCCCGGCGCTCGCGCCAAAGCCTTTGCCGAAGCGCATGCGCGCCTGAACGGCAGCGCGCGCAAGGTCTTCATCGATGGCGGCGACGGTGATGCCAAAAGTCTCCAAAAAGGCATCGAGATCAGCGACGCCTTGAAGGGGGTCACGCCGTCGACCCGCAAGCACGGTTCCTGCTTCGACATAATTGGCCGCAGCCATCAGGCGCTCGCCCCGGGGTTCAGCGGCAAGACGCTGGGCGAGCGCATCGGCGCCACGTTCATCCAGCATCATAGCGACGATGGCCGATGAATCGATCACAAGCATGGTTAATCTTCGTCGCCGCTGGCCCAATCCCATTCGGCCTTGGTGACGGGGCGTGTGTCGTAATGGGGGCGGATGCGGTGGGCAAAGGCCTTGATTTGCGCTGGCAGGTCCGCATCCGCCTCACGGGCAGCGCGCTCGCGCTCCAAGCGCTCCGCCAGCGCCTTGGTGACGGCGTCAGTCATGGTTTCGCCCGTTAGCCGAGCGAGTTCGCGGGCAAGTCGGTCGGCTTCGTCGGTCTTGATGCTCAGAGCCATGCGCAAGATCTTTCTAGACGTACTGTCTAGATAGCATGGTTGCGGGCCAATTTCATCCCCGCGTTCGCACCTCGGTTGGAGTTACGCTTTGCAACGCAACCCTTGCCGGGATTCTCCGATGACCACCCCCGCGCTTCGGGCGCGCGTGCACTCTTACGGTCCGCGCGCGCAAAGCGCTCCGTCGGGAATTTACACCATCCGAATGGACGCAACCCGCAGCGTCGGCTGATTGGCCTTAACCGTCAGAAGATAGTCTGCTCCCTGATCGAGTATCTTCTGGGCGATGGCGGGGTTGGTCGCGATCGCATCGATGGACACCCGTGCGCCTGTCAATCCACCATCTTCTCCCAGGCGATCGAGCAGAGCCGGGATGGCTGTAATCTGATTGGATTTCTCGGAAACTGCTTCCTGTCCAAGCACAAGCCCTGCCGTGGTTGCATAGGCCGAGACCAGGTGCAGAGGCGCCTTTCCGAGGGCCCTGTCGTGGCTGCGGCGGGATGTTTTTCCGTCAATTGCCACGAAGTCGGGGTTTTCCGGCCAGGTCTCCCGCACCCAGGCCGTGAAGGCGGCGGCAAACAAGGCCGGCTCGATTCGGTTCATCAAGATAGTCAGTCAGCGACCAACTGGCACACCGTGTTCATAAGGCAGCGACCGCCGGAGAGAATCGATGCGTTCCTCACCCCAGTCAGAGATGATGTCATAGTCCTCACAGTCGCAAATGGTCGCGCACACAACCAGAAACAGAACCTCGCTGAGAGGGTGACCCACCCTCCAGGGATCGCGCAAATCCTCAATTGTACCAAGGTGATCAAGAAGAGACTTCAAGCGAGAAGGTTCAAACCCTTCAATCACGTCCATGCATATGAGCGCCCCACGAATTAGACAAGGCCTTACGGAATCAGAACTTCTTCACGAGCGAAACTGCGTTAACCCGAGTTCGGCGCCCTGGATGCGAGGCGCTTGCTCTTCTACAGACAGCGGCCCAATCTCCATTGAGTTCCGCTTCCAACGGGCGTTACTGGTCAAATTTCTCAGTGTCGCCGAAATGGGATCATGAGATTTGGGCGCATTTAGCATTTCACCCAAAGTCTGCGTCGCGACGCGGCTCAATCATCACGCGGCGCGCCCCAGAGCGAGGGCGTTTTCATCTTTGCGATGAAAGCGGCGTGCGCGGCGCGCTCCTCCGCCGTGAGGAGCGAGCCCAGCGGTTTCAGCCGCACCGGCGGCACACGCCGTACAGCCTCCTGCTTAGCGCCATTGCCAACCGTCTTGGCAGCGGCGCCGGCATCGCCGAAATCGAACGATCGCTCCCGCCCGCCGCGCAGCTGCAAATAGATTTCCGCAAGCATTTTGGAATCGAGCAAGGCGCCGTGCCCGCCCGCGCCTTTACGCGCATCCAAATCGAAACCGAGACGATCGAGCGAAAAACGTTTCGCCAACGCATCAAGGCGATTGTTGGCGCCGCGGAACTTTTCCCGCGCCAACACCAAAGTGTCGACGCACCGATCTTGCGCGATCACGGGTAAACCCAATCGCTCCAGCTCCGCATTGAGGAAGCCGCGGTCGAATTCCACATTATGCGCCACCAGCGGACTATCGCCGAAAAACGCGAGCAATTCCTCCACGATTGCAGAAAACGGCGGTTTATCTCCCAGAAATGCGCTGGTGAGGCCGTGCACGCGCACCACCTCCGCTGGCACGTCGCGGCCGGGATTGAGATACCGGTGAAAGGTCACGCCGGTGGGGTTGAGATTAATCAACTCGACACAGCCAATTTCCACGATGCGATCGCCATTGCGAGCGTCAACGCCGGTGGTTTCGGTATCGAAAACAATTTCACGCATACGGCGATGTTACGATAATGCGCCCGGCCCGACAAGCGCAGCCATAACCGCGGCCACCTGCGCCCGCGCCTGATCAAAGCCCTGGCCTGTATCAATGACAAAGTGCGCGCGGGCGCGTTTATCGGCATCCGGCATCTGCTTAGCGAGGATTGCTGCAAATTTTTCCGCCGTCATGCCGGGGCGCGCCAAAACACGCGCGCTCTGCATATCCGCGGGCGCTGACACAACCACGACAGCATCAACAAAACGATCACCACCACCCTCAAACAAGAGCGGCATATCCAACACCGCCACCGCATAGCCATTGTCTCGCGCGCTTTGGATAAAGGCCATCTGTTCCATCCGCACCAGGGGATGTACGATGGCTTCAAGCTGCTTGAGTTTATTGGCATCGCCCAAAACAAGCGCCGCCAGTGTTGCACGATCGACCCCACCATCCGTAATTGCTTCTGGAAATACGGCAGCGACTGGCGCCACTGCAGCTCCACCGCGCGCGTACAAGCGATGCACAGCAGCATCGGCATCATACACTGCAGCGCCCGCTTCAGCGAACATCTGCGCTGTCGCGCTTTTGCCCATGCCGATCGACCCGGTGAGACCGATGATTTTCACGCCAACACCGTCAAAAGCCGTGCATGTGCTTTCGCCAGATCGGGGGTTGCGCCAAACCAGTGTTCAAACGTCAAGGCGCCCTGATGGATCAGCATTCCAAGCCCATCGCATGTCTCACACTGGACGCGCCGGGCGGCAGCGAGAAACCGAGATGGCATGGCGCCGTAGCGCAGATCGACGCAGCGTGCTGAAACGTCTGTAAAATCCCAAGCGATGCCGGAATCATCGCTCATGGAATTAATAATCAAACTGGCGTTTTGCATGGCGTCACGCAGGACTGACCAATCTTGATAGTCAATCGCGGAGCGTGTGCAATCAAGCCTGTTCAAATCCACCGATAGCGCTTGCGCCCGGCTTGCTGTGCGATTGATAATTGTGACGTGCTGCTTCCGCTGTGCCAGGGCGTAGGCAACCGCACGCGCCGCACCGCCTGCGCCGATCAACAAGACCGGCTGGGTGGGTTGGAACAAATCAGGCCAGCGATCTTCAAGCGATCGCGCAAAACCATCGGCATCGGTATTGAACGCGGCGGCAACGCCAGCACCGTCAAACCGCAGGACATTGGCGGCGCGCAGATCAGTAGCGATGGGGCAGGCGCTGGCTGCAAGCCGGAAGGCGGCTTCCTTGTGCGGCACGGTGACATTAACGCCAGCAAAGCCAAGGACGCCCAGCTGCGAAAGAGCCGCAGCCTCTCCTACCCGCAACGCCACATACACAGCATCAATCCCGTGATCATACAGCCAGCCATTTTGCATCACCGGCGACAGCGACCGCGCCACTGGATCGCCAATGACGCCATAGAGTTTTGTGCGCGCGGTGATCATCGACCCGCCAATCCATGATCGCGGAGAAAGGCGAGGATTTGAAGCAATGGCAAACCGAGGATCGAAAAATAATCGCCATCGACCCGCGAGAATAATTGCACCCCGCGGCCTTCAATTTGATAAGCGCCGACGGAAGTCAGGGCGGCATCCCCAATTTCATCGAGATATGTTTCCAGAAACGGATCGCTGAATTCGCGCATCGTGATTTGAGGTGTATCCATAAAGCGCGCGATGACAGCACCATCCTTCGCGATCACTGCCGCCGTAAGCAAAGTGTGCGTTTTACCCCGCAAGGCCTGCAATGAGGCGCGCGCCTCATCACGATCCTTCGGCTTGTCGAACACATCCGATCCCAACGCCAACATCTGGTCAGCGCCGATCACAAAACCACTTTTTTTGCGGGAAACCGAAAGCGCCTTCACCTCTGACAATGCGTCGGCCTGATCGCGCGGGGATAACCCTTCAGTGCGCAGGCCCGCCTTGATCGCATCTTCATCAATCAATGGCCGTGCGGTAAAAATGGTAAGGCCCGCATCGCGCAACACCTTAGCGCGCGTTGCACTGCCCGACGCCAAGATCAACGCCTCATGCATGGCCGCGCTCACGACGACGATCAGCAATCATATTCATCACGGCAGCCGCCGTTTCTTCCACTGAGCGGCGCGACACATCGATCACCGGCCAATCATGGCGTTCAAACAATCGCTGCGCCTGGATGATTTCCTGGCGAATGACACTGTCATCTACATACGAGGTTTCCCGTGTTTCTTTCATCGTCGCTAACCGATTGCGACGCACATGCACGAGGCGATCCGGGGTAATGGTTAAACCCACCACCAAAGGCGCCGACGGGCCAAATAAAACATCCGGTAGTATTTGATTTGGCACCAATGGGATATTTGCAGCCTTCACCCCGCGATTGGCGAGATAAACGCAGGTAGGCGTTTTTGATGTGCGACTCACGCCCAGCAAAACAACATCAGCGTTGGCGATTTCAACCGTGGCCTGCCCATCATCATGACCCATCGCAAAATTCAACGCATCAATGCGGCGGAAATAATCGGCATCGAGCACGCGGCTTGCACCAATGCGGTGATTTAATTCCTGACCTAGATACCGTTGCATCATATCGAGCACCGAATCGAGGATCGCGACACAGGGCACGTTGAGTTCCTTGCAGCGCGCCTCGAGCCGCCCGCGCAGATCGTCATTGGAAATGGTGAACATCACGACGCCCGGCGCGGCTTCGATTTGAATCAGGACGCGTTCCAACTGCTTCTGTGATCGGATCAAATAATAGGTGTGCTCCAGCGGGAGGATCCGATCGAATTGGGCGCAGCTGGCGCGCATAACGCCGGCCAGGGTTTCGCCAGTG
>JBIKVO010000107.1:0-8559 GCA_044356795.1 Caulobacterales bacterium | reverse complement strand
GATCGCTTTCCGACCCGCTATGTGGCGTTTGTCGCGATGGCGGCGCCTGCGGTTGGCTGTGTTTTGTTGATAGACCAGGCTGGCATCATGCTTGGCGTGGTATTGGCGGGTTTGATGTTGACGGGCTTAAGCCAGGGTGCGGAAGGTGATATCGGCCCATATCTCATCGCGCGACGCTTTGGCATGGCGGCTTTTGCGGGGATGAGCGGCGCACTGTCTGGCGCTGTTGTTGTCGGTACAGCCGCGGGGACATTTCTTTTCTCGCAGATGCATACACGCACGGGCAGCTATGACGGCGCGTTATGGATAGGCGCTGGTGCATTTTTGCTGGGCGCATTGTGCTACCTCGCGATCGATAGCCGACCAGAGGAAGAGCGCACAAACGCCCGTGCGGCCACGTCTCAATCCGAGTGTTCGGCGCAGATTGCAGCCGCGCCGCGCAACGCCACATCCGGATCGGTGATTAATCGGACGGGCACGGGCGCAACATAAGCCGACATCGGCCCGCGATTGCGAAAGCGCTCCGCAAAATCGCGGCTCAACAGGCTTGTCTGGATGCGTGGCAGAATTCCGCCGCTAAGATAGACGCCGCCGCGCGCGCCGCCGATCAACACAGCATCGCCCGCAAAAGTTCCCAGTGCAGCGCAAAACAAGCGCACAGTCTCCTGCGCGTGTGCATCATGCGGCAACGCGGCCACGATGTCCTTGGCGCTGCGGGGCGTCACAACGCCGCCCGATTGTGCCTGTAAGGCGGCGTCAATGCGTTCCAGCCCTGGCCCGCTCACAATCATTTCAAACGACACATATGAGGCAGTTTGCTGAATGTGTTGCAGCACCATGGCTTCTGTTGCATCGCGTGGCGCGAAGGCGGCGTGTCCGCCTTCCGTGCTTTGCGCACGCAGGCCGGTCGCGGTTGGCGTGACAAAGGCAAGTCCCAAGCCCGTTCCCGGCCCTAGGACTGCGATCGGTGCTTGAGGGTCTGCATCGCCCGGAAGAATCGGGACAACCGTCTCCGACGGCGTCAACGGCGCGCCGCGCGCTTGGCCTATGAAGTCATTGATCAGATGCACCCGCGTCAATGAGAAACGCTTTTTTAAGCCGCTGGCGTCTGCCAACCATGCCGCGTTTGTCAGCCGCGCCGTGTCGCCCGAAATTGGCCCTGCAAAGGCAAAACAGGCCGAGCCTGTGGGCGCGCGTCCAACATGCTTGATGTAGGCATCGATTGCATCTTCGATGGTCGGGAAGTTCGCAACTGGTAAGCGCACACTGGAGTGCAGCGCAATCGACGATCCAGTGATCTCAGCCAGGGCGAAACGCGCATTCGTGCCGCCAATATCGGCGACCAAATGCACCCCTATGCTCATGATTTTGCGATCGCCAGGAAGCCGCTGAACGGCGGCAGTGTTGTCGGCGCTGTCGCGCCGTGCGCCCCGTCGCCTAGAATAGAGTCAAACACCATCGTCATCGGCGTCGTATGCGACCGGGAGGTTGGCGTTGAGCCGAGATTGAACACGCACTGCAGCGTCATACCCGACAAATGCCGTTGAAAGTGCAGTATATCGTCACTTGCTTCAATGACAATCATCGAACCCGTCTGCAATGCAAGCGTCCGCTTCCGCATTGCAATGGCTGCGCGCGAAAATTGCAGCATCGAAGCGTGGTTATGCTCCTGGCTTGCGACGCTTAAAGGGAGGTGGCGCGGCTCCACTGGCAGCCATGGCTTCACACGCGAAAAGCCGGCATAGGGTGCGGAATCGCGCCATGGAATTGGCGTGCGGGCGCCATCTCGGCCCAGTGTTCGCGGCCAATTCGCGATTGCCTCCCAGTCCTGCAGATCGGCAAACGCAACATGGGCTTGCGGCAAGCCGAGTTCTTCGCCCTGGTAGAGAAAGGCATTGCCGCGCAGGCTCATCAGCAACAGCAATGCGGACCGCGCGATGCTCGCATGATGCTCTGGATCGGCCCAACGCGAAATGCAACGCGGCGCATCATGGTTTGAAAAAGCCCAACTCGGCCAACCTTCATCGGCGCCGCCGCGCCATTGCCCGAGAGATTGCTCAACGAGTCGGGGAGACAGCGTTTTGGCACTGAGGAAGTCAAAGCTGTAAGCGGAATTCAAGCGCCGATCATGCGCTGTAAAGGCGCGCATTTCGTCAATCGGATCAGGGCCACCCACTTCAGCAACGGTGAAGCGACCAGGATAGGTATTGATCAGTGCGCGCACACGTTCAAGGAACGCGACAATGTCCGGGTGAGACTGATTGTAGAGATGTTCTTGCATGTCGAACGGGCGGGTAATCTCGCTCCAATCGCGTCCGGAAGGCGGGTTGTCGCGAAGCTGCAGATCATGCATCGCGAAGTTCACGGCATCCAGGCGAAAGCCATCGACGCCTTTGTCGAGCCAAAAGCGCACGACGCCGAGCATCGCCTCCTGCACCGCAGGATTGTGCATGTTGAGGTCTGGTTGGCTGGTCAGGAAATTGTGCAAATAGTATTGACGGCGCCGTGCATCCCACTCCCACGCCGCGCCGCCAAAAACGGACTGCCAGTTTGTCGGCGGCGAACCATCCGGCTTGGGATCGACCCATACATACCAATCGGCTTTCGAATTATCTCGGCTCTCTCGGCTTTGCGCAAACCAATCATGCTGGTCAGAGGTGTGCGAGCAAACAAGATCGATGATCACCTTCAGGCCCAGCGCATGAGCGCGCGCTAGCAAGGCGTCGAAATCTTCCATTGTGCCGTAGGTTGGATCGATATCGCAATAATCTGCAACGTCATAGCCAAAGTCCCGCATCGGCGAGCGATAGAAGGGCGACAGCCAAATCGCATCGACGCCGAGGCTGGCGATATGGTCAAGATGTTGCAGGCACCCCGGCAAGTCGCCGATGCCGTCATCATTGCTGTCTGCAAAGCTGCGGGGATAGACCTGATAAATCACCGCACCCTTCCACCAGGGTTTGACGGCGTCGGGGCGCGTGGTCACTTCGGCGGATTGCGGCTGCGCCATCATGCGGGAAGTTCCTTCGTGTGGTCGTGCAGTTTAGCCTGAATAATACGGCACGATTCAAAAGATGAGGTGGTGAAAGCGGCGCACCGCACTGATTCGGTGTAGATTTTAGGCGTCAAAACTGAAATCTTCCGCATCACTGGAGGCGCCACACGCACCATGGGAAACGATACCGAATTTCTCTTTGATTTGCCAAGCGTTGCGCGCAAGAAAGTGACAGCCGCGTTCGATGGCGGCCTCATTAGCATGAATGGCGGGATCGGGCTCTTGGCGGCGGCGGACAAGACATTGGGGCTTATCGATCGATTGGCCCGCGCACTGACCGATGCGCGCGCTGCAGATCGCGCACGCCACACTGTCAGGGACATTCTCCACGCCCGGGTCTTTGCAATCGCGATGGGCTATGAAGATGGCAATGACCTGGGTCGCCTGCGTCATGACCCCGCCTTCAAGCTGGCTTGATCATGCCTGCCTGAGACGGGCCATGATCGATGCTCCCAGCCGACGATCTCGCGCTTTGAAAACATGCCGAAGCTTGCAGACCCGATCCGCGTGGCGCGCGCGCTGATCACGCAATTCTGTGAAAGCGTCGAACGCACGCCGAAGGCGATCATTCTCGACGCGGCGATCACCGTCCGTGGCGATAGCCATTATGGTCGGCCAGAGGCCATGGAAGGGCGCAAAGCCCATGGAATGGATTCTGTGTTCGGCCCTTCCGTGAATGACGTCATCTGCACCAAGGTCGAGGAGGTCGCCGATCCCGTTCGCACGATGCGCGCAGTAGCAGATGCCGAGAGGGTGCGGGACTATGCCGACATCCGTTACAGCGCCAAATCACGGGGCTGTGAGCGGCGCGTCCTTGCCCGCGTGATTGCCCGCATCGAAGCCACGTGTCTGGGTTTGGACATCCGCGCCACCGTCACATCGCTGGGTCGCATCACTGGGGGTACACGGCGGAATATCTCTATGCCGATCATTATTGCGCCATCGGGAATGCGGAAAATCTGATCAAGCTGCCAAATCCCAATTGAAAAGCGACCGCACCTCCTGCACGTCGGCCAATGCCAATCAGATGCGCCTCTTTCTGCACACGGCGGCGCATTGGCTTAAGCTCACCGTGCGCGAGGCGATCCCTGAAAAACACGCTTTGGCCAAGGCCGCATTCACGACACTGCGCCTGGCGCTTCTGAAAATCGGCGCGCTTTCGCGAAACCACCCACCGCGCGCGCATTGCGTTCGAAACCGCATGCCCGCACGCTGAACTTATCCGGGATGTTTTCGACGTGTTTGGCCTAAAGCGCCCCAAAAACGCACCGCGCCCGCCTGACCGACGCGGCGCATACGCTGCCCATCAAATCCATCGACCGCAACCTTCCTGGAGCTCACCGTCAATCGCCAAAAATCAACTGCTCCGGCATATTGATGACGCGCGACTAGGATTTTCTGCGCTAGAACTTTCCTATTCGCTCGACCGTAGCGAATTATGCGGATTAGTGGGTAGGCTTTGTCGGTGCGAAAGTTGACGCGCAAACGATATAACTCAGTGGCGGCACCGTGACTGTATAGCTGGTCGTGGCATTGGAACGTGAAGCACAGACGCCGGACACCGACGTCCACTGCAGTGAATTTGCTTCAACGACAACATTGGCGCGTCGCTCCTTGGTTTCTGCATTCGCTGCAATGACAAACTCCTGTCCGCTGTCTGGGTCAATGCGCGAGAAGACCAGCAGCCCCCCTTTGTCCTCGGCGAGGCGCAACCGCTGGTCTCCGCGGCGGAGTGCGCGATTGTTCGCCCGGATCCGCGCCAGCTCCGCAATCGCGACATAAAGGGGGTGGCTTGTGTCGTAATTGTCGACGGCGTTGGTGCGCACTGTGCCTATCAAATCATTGTCGTTCCAGGATGTGACTTGGCTTGCAAACAGCGTTTCGCGCGCTTGGCGATCATTGCCATCCGAATTGAAACCTTGTTCGTCGCCGGAATAGATCACCGGCACACCGCGTGCAGACATCATGATGGCGTGCGCAAGCTTAAGGCGTTGCAGCTTCTCTGTATCGCTCATCTGCGGATGCGCTTTACTCAAGGCGCCGGCGAAGCGCCCCATGTCGTGATTCGACAGGAAAGTCGGCAAGATCGCGGCTGTGCGTGTACCATAGGCATAGACTTGATCCGCCGCGAACCACTTCTCGAACACCCGCGCTGGCTTCCCTTGGATCACAAACTCGGATACCGCGCCCTGAAAAGGGAAATCAAGAACGGCTTGGAAGCCGTCCTCACGCGTGAAGCGGGCGAGCGCTGCGGAATCATAGTCATAGGCTTCACCGAACATGTAGAAGTTTGCGATGCCTTCCTTTTTCGCGTGCTCTTGCATTGCCGGCAGGAATGCACGCCACAAGGCTGGCTGTGCATGCTTAATGGTGTCGATGCGGAAGCCGTCAACGCGATATTCGCTGATCCAAAATTTAAAGATATCGATCATGCCTTGCACGACGACAGGATCTTCCGTCATCAAGTCATCAAGGCCGCCAAAGTCGCCAAAAAGGCTAAGCCATGGAGGGTTTTTAATTCGCTCGGCTCCGCGCGGAATATAAGGCGTATAGGCCCAGTCGAAACGGTTCAGCTTGGCGAAGTTTTCTGGTGTTTGATCGCTGGCCCCTACACCGCGAAATCCGGGATTGATCTCTGGCCCCATTACACCACCGCGCCGTGTCCAGGGGAAGTCTGCAATACTGCGATAGCTGCAGTTAACACGCGGCTGATTGATTGGCTGATCGTGCGGACACTCGCGATAGCTGATAACATCAGCGGTGTGGTTGAGAATAATGTCTAGATACACCTTCATGCCGCGGGCATGGGCGGCTCGTACAAACGCCCTCATGTCTGCAGCCGAACCAAAGTGGGGGTCGACAGAGAGAAAGTCGGTAATCCAATAGCCGTGATAGCCGGCGCTTGCATCTGTGCCGCGTCCCTGCACGGGCATATTTTTATAAATTGGCCCCAGCCAAATAGCAGTCGCTCCAAGCCCTTGGATATAGTCGAGGCGATCGGTTAGCCCCTTCAGATCGCCGCCCTGGTAAAAGCCTGGATCGGTGGGGTCGAAGCCGGTCTGCATGCGATCGCCGCGCAATCCGCCGCGATCATTGCCCGGATCACCATTCGCGAACCGATCAGGCAACAGAAAATAGATCACTTCATCTTGCGGCGCCCGTTGGCTGAGATCGATGCCAGGCGGGCCGTGATTGCCGCTGCTTGAATCAACGGGTGGAGCCGCCGTGGCAGGCGTCCAGGCAACAATGCCCATTGCAGCAATGGCCAGCCAGAACGCAAGCCATGCGCGAAGTCTTGGAAGTCTTGCTGGTGCTTTCGGTTCCGGCATGCCCCACTCCTGTCGCCTGCCCGTTTTGGGGTCTCGGTCAAAGATTTCATTTTTTTGCAGTCCGCGCAACTGGTGGGCCCTCGTGGGCGGCTGCCGCCTGCGCATTTGCAAAGTCTTTGTCACATAAAGCAATTTATCGGTGCAGCCTCTCCACCCGCGCCGCGAGCGCGGATGCAATCGGCTCGCTGCGGGAATTAGCTTTGCAAAATATTGGAGCGCGCTAAAAGACAAGGAAAGCTTAAGAGCTGGAGGGAGGATCCTGGCAATGGCTGCCGCCGCAAAAGCGCCGATCGGACGGCGCACCCTGCTGACGACCGGCGCAGGCGCGCTTGTGACCGCCTGCGCGACAATGCGTGCGTCGCCGCCTTCCGGCCTGGCGCGCATCGTGGTAACGGCGAAAGTTCCCGCCGACAGCGGCCCGGTTTTCCTGACGGGAAATATTGAGAGTTTGGGGCCATGGAATCCATCCGCCCTAAAAATGGAGGGGTCCGGGCATTCGCGGCGCGCTCTTGTGCTGGCGCCGATAGGCGAGAGGTTCGAGTTCAAAGTGACTCTCGGCTCCTGGGATCGCGAGGGTTTGGGGCCGTCCGGAACGGTGATGCCGAATTTTCAGATCGATGTGCGCGGTGACGATAGGATCGGCGTGGACATCAGCGGGTTTAAGAAAGATGCTCGCGTCTATCTCGCAGACCCACAAGGCGGCGGGGTGTTGGGGCGCACGATCACATGGCTCGATGTGCGCAGTCAGGGGTTAGACTTTGCGCGCCATGTGCAGATATGGCTGCCGCCAAGCTATGATGACGATCTCGATCGTCGCTATCCCGTCATCTATGTGCATGATGGTCAAAATCTGTTTGACCCGCGTGTTGCCAACACTGGCGTTGATTGGGGCGTTGATGAAGTCCTGAGTGCGCGAGATCGTGCGCGCCAGACAACAGCGATTGTTGTCGCCGTGTGGTCTACAGATCATCGCCGTCTGGAATATTCCCCCAGCAAAGTGATCGCGGCCTTGCCTGACGCCATTAAGGCGGAGGTGGCGCACGAATTTGGCGGCGCGGTGCGCGGTGACGCCTATATCGCGTTTCTGGCGAACGAATTGAAGCCGCGTGTCGACCAAGCATTCCAGACACACGCAGACCCTCGCTCTACAGTCTTGATGGGATCGAGTATGGGCGGGTTGATTTCCTTTTATGGTGTTTGCGAACGGCCTGACGTATTTGGCGCTGCTCTGTGTCTTGCAACGCATTGGCCGGTTGCGATTGCGCGCCCCCGCCTTGTGGAGGGGGCCGAAGCATGGCGATCTGTCTTGTCGTCGGCTTATCGATCATATCTGGCGGACGCCGCTCTTGAGCCGTTGCGCACGCGGCTGTGGTCTGATCGGGGTGGGGTTGGACTCGATGTTCTGTACGATCCCTATCACACGCTCATTCGTTCGCTCCTGATGGAGCGAGGATTTAGCGAAGGATCGCGCTTTGCGATGCCGATCTTTCCGAGCGCTGAGCATCATGAAGCAAGCTGGCGCGCTCGCCTGGCGCAGGTCCTCGCCTTCGGTCTCGACGACATAGCCTAGCTACACATCAAACGGCTCAAAGCGAAAAAGGACACCGCCGTGGTAGTGCATCAGAAAGAAGACCTGCTGGTTATCGTTTTGATGCAATTGATCGTTATCATTCTCGCAGCGCGGGTCGCGGGATCGGCGGCTATTGCGTTGCGGCAACCGCGTGCTGTGGGAGAGATTCTCGCCGGTCTGGCCCTCGGGCCGTCTTTGTTGGGTGCAGTGGCGCCAGATGTTTCGGCTTGGTTGTTTACGCCGCAGGCCACGCCGCCCGTGCAAATTCTCAGTCAAATCGGGTTGCTTTTGTTGCTGTTCCAGATTGGTTCGGAATTTGAGTTTTCGCATTTGTCCAAAGGGCGCAATTCGCGCGCAACTATTGTCATTGCCTGTGTTTCGGTGGCGGCGCCCTTGGCGGCGGGCTTTGGCATCGGGCAGATTTCGGCGCCTTACCTTGCCGGATCGATTGACCCGCTCGTGTATAGCTTGTTTACCGCCGTGGCGATGGCCATCACTGCATTGCCCATTCTTGGGCGAATCCTGCGCGAATACCAGTTGGAACGCGAGCCTGTCGGCGTCATTGCGATCTCTGCAGCAGCATTGAATGACGTTGCAGGTTGGGT
>JBIKVO010000106.1:0-8644 GCA_044356795.1 Caulobacterales bacterium | reverse complement strand
CTCTTGCATGGAAAATATTTTCCTGTCAGAAAATAACGCCAAGGGAAAGGGCTCGACGATGGCCAAGACGCAGCGCGCCGCATTCACCCGCATGGACGAGGGCACGAAAGAGGACTGGGCGGCGATCAGTGCGCACTTCGCACCCTTCGCAGCGCGCCTGCCGGATCGGCTGATGGACGATCTGAAGCGCCTGGCCGGTGACTTCGGGGGGTATGCCGTCGACCGCTTCGAGCACAGCCTGCAGACCGCGACACGGGCGTTTCAGGCCGGGCGTTCGGAAGAATATGTCGTCGCCGCGCTCCTTCATGATGTCGGCGATCTCGCTGGGCCGTACAATCATCCCGACATCGCTGCAGCGATCCTGCGCCCGTTCGTTTCCGACGAGACCCACTTCATCGTCGAGCAGCACGGCGTCTTCCAGGGATATTATTTTTTCCATTTCATCGGCCTGGATCGCGATGCGCGCGAAGCCTATCGCGGCCACCCGCATTTCGAGGCGACAGCCGAGTTCTGCGAAAAGTTCGATCAGGTGGCCTTCGATCCGTCATTCGAGTCGATGCCGCTCGCCGCCTTCGAACCAATGCTGCGGCGCGTCTTCGAGAAGCCGAAGCGCTCGATCTATGTCAAAGCCTGAACCGGAGCGCGACGATGCAGCGTCGAACCTTCCTCACCGGTGCGGTCGGCATGGCCGCCGCCAGCGCATCGTGCGCCACCCAGACGTTACCAGAAAGCGCAGGCGCCGCATTCGACCAGGCCCTGCGGCGTGTGCAGAGTGATCTTCTGTCGCACGAGCCTGAACAGGCCACGATCCTCGGATTTTCCCCAGCCGATGCGGGCGCGAACGTGGCGTCGCGGTGGGGCGCCTACGGCCTCGCAGGGCGACAGGCGCGGCGCGGCCGGCTGGAGGCGGTCGTGGCGGCTTTACGGCCGTTCGACGCCTCGCGGCTCGATCCCGCGCGGGCGCGCGTACGCCGCGTGGTTCTGGAGCGCAGCGAAGGCTGGCTGGCCTTGGAGCGTGCAGCGGGCCAGGGGCATCTCAGCCCCTGGGGCGTGATCTGGGGATTCGAGCTTTACCCGATCAACCAGATTTCAGGCCTGCATATCGGCGCCCCGAACCTGCTGATCAATTATCACGCGGTCGAGACTGCGGCTGACGCGGAGGCCTATGGCGCCCGCCTTGAGACACTCGGCGCTGCGCTCGACGCCGTTGTGGAGGAGATGCGCGCGGATGCTGCGATCGCGCCGCCCCCCTTGGCGATCGTGCAGGGCGCGATGGCGATTGTGGCTGCGTTCCTCGCCGGGGCAGCGGCTGATCATCCCGTGATCGCGAGCTTTCGCGTCCGCCTGACTGCGGCCGGCCTGCCGCTGGCGCACGCCGAGCGCGCCGAGCGCGCGATGCTCCACCGCGTGCAGCCGGCCTATGAAAGACTGGCTGCAGCGCTCAAGGATATGGCGTCGCGTGCGCCTGACGCGCTCGGTCTTTCCGCACGACGAAATGGCGCCGAGACCTACCAGCTTGCCTTGCGGATGCAGGCCGACACGAGCCTGACGCCCGAGGAGATCCATGCCATCGGGCTCGAAGAGACGGATCGTCTGGCGCGCGAGATGGCCGCCGCCTGTGATCGGCTCGGGCTGCCCAAAGGCGCGCTGCAAGACCGCCTCGACGCGTTGAGCGCCTTGCCGGGACAGCTTTATCCAAACTCTGACGCCGGCCGCGCAGAGCTCTTGAGAGACCTCGCCGGTCTCGTCGTCGACGCAGACGAGCGCATCCTGAGCGTCTTCGAGCGCGCCCCCGGTCGCGCGCCCGTCATCACGCGCGTTCCGCCGTTCCTCGAGGCCTTCGCGTCCGGCGGCGGCGGACAGCCGCCCTCGCTTGATGGCCGCAAGCCGGGCGTCTATGTGATCAACCTCAAGGACATGGACAATGTTGCGCGCTGGTCCTTGCCGGCGCTGACGTTTCACGAAGCGACGCCCGGTCATATCTATGAGGGCGAAATTGCAATGTCGGGCGGACACCCGGCCTTGCAGCTGTTCCTGGCCCGCTCCAACGGCTTCGCCGAAGGCTGGGCGATGTATGCTGAAAAGCTCGCCGGCGAGCTCGGCTTGTACGAAGGGCGTCAAGGCGCCGAAATCGGACGGTTGCGCTCGGAAATGTTCCGCGCCGCCCGGCTCGTCGTCGATACGGGAATTCATCACCGCGGCTGGACCCTCGAACGCGCCGTCGCATTCATGGTCGGGTCTGGCGCATCGCGCGAAGCCGAAGCGCGCCGCGAGGTCGTCCGCTACGCCGCTTGGCCCGGCCAGGCGGTGGGCTACAAGCTCGGCATGCTGGCGATCGAACACGCGCGCCGCGACGCGCAGGCCCGCGACGGCGCCGGTTTCTCACTCAAACGGTTCCATGCAGCGCTGCTCGCGACCGGCGGTGTACCGATCCCCGAGCTTGTCGCCGCCGTGGGCGCTGCACAACCGTAACGACACGCGGCCCTTGCCGGAGCTCCGTACCGCTCTCGGTGAAATGCGCCCCCTGAAGGAGGTCATGATGTTTCTCGCCGTCCCGCGTCTTTCCACGCCGGTTCGCATGGTCATTGCTGCGATCGCGGCGGTATTTGCCGCGCATTCGGCGCCGGCCTTCGCCGTGCCGCCGTCGCGGGATGTTGTGGTGCAGAGCCCGGAGCTGCGGAGCCGGATCGAGCTGTCCGGCGCGTGGCAGATCATCGTCGATCCGCAAAGTATCGGCGACCGATCCCCGCTCCCCGGCGTCGACGGCTGGGCCTATTGGCGCGCGCGTCCCTTCACGCCGAGCCTCATTCTGCAGGAATACCAGTTCAGCCCGAAGCACACACTCCGCGTTCCGGGTGACTGGCAATCCCAACGCGCCGATCTCGCTCGCTATGAAGGCCCCATCTGGTACAGGCGCACATTTTCGTTTGCGCGGCGTGCCGACGAGCGCCTAATCCTGTCGTTCGGCGCGGCGAACTACCGCGCGAACGTCTACCTGAATGGGAAGCCCGTCGGCGCCCACGAGGGTGGCTTCACGCCATTCGCGTTCGACGTCACGGATCTGATCGTCGACGGCGAGAACAATCTCGTCGTGAAGGTCGATGCGCGCCTGTCGGCGACCACGATCCCGACAGCATCCATCGATTGGGAGAACTATGCCGGTCTGACACGCGATGTCGTTCTGGTGCGGACACCGTCGACATTTATCCGGGACTGGGAGGTTCGCCTCCTCGACCATACGACGCGCAAGACGCGGTTGCGCGCCTGGGTCGCCGACGCGAATGGCCCGGTCGCGAACACAGCCGTGCGGTTCACGCTGCCGGAACTCGGCCTGGACGCGACGGCGCTGACAGACGCGACCGGCCTTGCGGAAGCCCAGATGGTCGCCGCCACGGCAAGGCTCTGGAGGCCGGGGCGCCCGCAGCTCTACACCGCGACGATCAGCAGCGGGCGCGACACCATCACGGACCGCATCGGCCTGCGAACGATCACGGTGTCGGGAGCCTCCGTGCTTTTGAACGGCGAGCCGATTTTCCTCAAGGGCGTCAGCGCCCATGAGGTCTCGCCGCGACATCCGGGGCGCGCGCGGGGCGCGGAGGACGCCGCCGCGCTGATGCGCCAACTGAAAGATCTCAACGCCAATTTCGTCCGGCTTGCCCATTATCCGCACGATGCCTGGACGAGCCGCGCCGCCGATGAGGCCGGTGTTCTCGTGTGGGCCGAAATCCCCGTCTATTGGGGCCTCGCTTTCGACTCTCCTGCCGTCCTCGCCGCCGCGCGGGCGCAGCTTTCGGCCATGCTCACGCGAGATCGCAATCGCGCCAGTGTCATCATTTGGTCCGTCGCCAACGAAACGCCAGTGAACGAGCCGCGCACCCGCTTCCTCACATCGTTGATCGAGGATGTCCGCGCGCGTGACGACGGACGCCTGGTGACGGCCGCCCTCCTCCCGCGGCGCGAGGACCTGACGATTCCGCTGCTGCGCGCGGTCGCCGCTCGGATCGTCGCGGACGATCAGATCGACAGGGCGCAACGTGCGACGGCGCGTGCCTGGCTGGAGAAGGACCAGGGCAGACCGCTCGATGCAACGGATCTGGCGGCCCTCTCGGTGATGCCGCCGGTTCTCGTCGACGATCCGCTGGTCCCGTCGCTCGACGTGATCGCGGCGAACCAGTATTTCGGCTGGTACAACGCGCCGCTGATTGCGCGACTGTCGCCCATCGACGAAACCGTCGCCGCGCGAAAGGTCCTCGAAATCATGCCGGGCATTCGCATCGATCCGAGCGCCGCCAAGCCGTTCATCGTCAGCGAATTTGGCGCGGAGGCGAAGGCCGGCTTCATCGGCGGTCCTGAGCAGATGTGGTCAGAGACGCATCAGGCGCGCGTGTACGCGGCGCAGTTCGAGCTTCTCGCAAACAGCCAGAACCTTGTCGGGATGGCGGCCTGGGTTCTGCAGGACTTCGCATCGCCCCTGCGTCCGTTGTACGAGTATCAGGACGGGTTCAATCGAAAGGGGTTGATCAGCGAGACCGGGCAGCGCAAGCGCGCCTACTTCCTACTGCAGGCATTGTACCGATCGGATGCGCCGTTCGCAAGGGCTACCCGCGCGCCCAAGGCAAGTTCCGAAAGCAGGTCGCCATGATCCAGGACGACCGAAATGGCCACATTCGGACGATTGGCACAGCCAAAATCGAAGCCAGTCAGGGCTTCAACCGGTGACGATGCGCTCATGGGGAGAATGGGCCAAACCCGGAACATCGCGGCGAAGACCGCGCCGGCGTCGAACCTCTCGCGCCTGCTCGACGCCCACGTGCGCGCCCGACGCACCGACACAGGAAATGGCGCCACGGACGACCGACGCCAGCAGGCCGTCATGAAGGTCCACTACCACGCCCACGTCGCCGGCAAGCGGAACGGTCTTGCCGGTCACGCCGCCGACGGGGACTAGCGGTGTAATCTGCGCTTGCGCCGCGGGCCCCAACCCAAGCGCGAGGGCGCAGGCCAGCAATGCCCAAAACTTTGGTCTACGAAAACCCTGCACGGGGATGTCCCCAAGCAGATGTCTGTGGCGCGCGGGTTCGCTTAGGCCTTGCGGCAATTCTCGATCTTCAGCAGTTCGCTGTAGGCGGCGGCCACCGAGATGGCGAACTCCGGCGGCGTTTTGGCGTAGATGGCGCGCAAAGCGTTGAAGGCCGCGCGGCCGGACCGTTTGCCTGTGCAGGCATAGCGGATGGCTCGGTCGAAATCCTCGATCAGATATTGCGCCGCGCGCGATTCCGCGGCGCGGGAGTAGGCGAGGCTCTCTTGGCGCACGGTCACTCGGCAGGGCTGCGACCTGCACTCCGCCAGCAGCCGATTGAACAGGGCGTCGACGCGCCTGTCCTGCGCCATGGCCGGGGTAAGCCCAAGCCCTAGGCACAGGCCCAACAGGATCGCCCCGTGGCGCAGCAGGCCGCCGGCAGCGGCGCGAAGGGTGGGATTTTGGTCTTTCGCAAAATGCATGTGTTTGGCCTCCCAGCATGGAAATCTGAGGCTTGATCGCACGCCCGATCCGGGCGGACCAAGCAACGAGATCGCACGAAAACCGCAACAAGCGGGCGTAGTTTGTTGAGAAGTTTGCGTTATTTTTTCCTTGCAGATGCGGCCGCCAGCTTGCAGGCCCTGCAAATAAGGCCCTATGGTCGCTCCGGGAAAAGCGCCGCGTTGAGTTTGGCTGAGCGTTCCCTCTCCGGGAGGATGCGGGTTTGCCGGGTATGCGTGGAAAGTATTATTGCCTGCCGCCGGACGAGGTGGGCGATTTCCATGGGCTGTTTCGCTTCATTTGGAAGGCTGGCGTCGGCAATGATCTCGTCAATCCGCAGGGGCCGGGTCAGCCTTGGACCAAGGAGTTCTTCCTGGAAGCATTGGGCGATAAGGTCAGCGAACGCACATTGGAGAATTGGCACAGCGGCGCCCATCCACCGGACGGCGTAAACTGGCGGCGCATCCTGGATGTCGTGTCCAATCGGGAAACCCGTCAGGCTTGGACGAAGGCGTTCTTGGACGCCCTGGCGGAGACGCACCGCCGCCGAAAAGCCGCCAAGCAGGCGCGGCAGCCCGATGCAGGACCGCCAACTTCGTCAGACAATGATGCGAGGCCTGTGGATGTGTGGAGCAATCGTCCGGTTCCGGCGACTTTGCCGGTGGATGGTAACGACAGGCTTGTCACGCCGCCCCCCACTCTCCTGCGCGTCTTGATCGTGGCGGCGGCGCTGTTGGCTGTCACCGTCGGCGCCGCGCTGCTGCATGCGCGACTCACCCTGCGCTCTGTGCAGACGGCGTCAGCCGGAGAAACATTTCGCGACGGCTTCACGCAGGCGCAGGGCCAAGCGCCGCAGATGATCCTCCTGCCGATGGGGCAAGTTGTCGTTGGATCGCCTGAGACCGAGCCCGGTCGCGGCGATGACGAAAGCCGACGCCATTCCGTGACCATCAATTATCGCCTCGCTGTGAGCGTGGACGAAGTCACCTGGGATGAGTATGAGTTGTGCGTGAACGATGGCGCCTGCACCGGGTATCTGCCCCCGGAAGATGATCGGCCCGACGGCGCCCGGCCGGCCGCCAATGTCAGTTTCAACGATGTGTATGCCTACCTGCACTGGCTCAACCGCAAGCTCGGCATCGCCTGGGAAAGGTTTGACCGCTACACATTGCTGTCGGAGGCGGAGTGGGAATACGCCGCCTTCGCGGGCCAGCAGGGCGTTTCCTTCGCGCCCTATTCGTCCGGCCACAGGATTTTCACCGACGTCGCCAATTTCAACGGCCTCGGGCTGGAAAAAGACGGCCGTCCGGGCACGCATATCGGGCACGCGATGCCGGTGGGGTCCTATCCGGCGAACGCCTGGGGCCTCCACGACATGCATGGCAATGTCTGGGAGTGGGTGGAAGATTGCTATCGTGATCGTCACCAGGCCATGCCCAATGATGGGCGCGCTTGGATCGGCGATCCCTGCAGCGCCAGGGTTACGAAGGGCGGCGGCTATGGCGATCCTGCGCCGGAGCTGCGGGCGGCGAACCGAAATCCCCGAAAGCCCGAAACCCGCGCCGACGATCTTGGCTTCCGCGTCGCCAGGCGGCATGGCCCGGCCTGGCAATAGTCGTAAGCGTCGTTGCTATCGCGCGGCCAAATCTTGCGCCGCGCTTCATAGGTGCAAGAGCGTGGAAAGCGGCGCCGCAGCCGGACTTAATCGGCAATGTCGTTGAATTTATTTACTTGAATTTAATGGAGCGCATCGAGGCGCGCGCCCAGCCGACACCCCCAAGGAGTATGACCGTGCCGCTTCGGCGCCAACCCCAATTCCGGAAGTCGGACGGGCTACTATTTTGCGTGTTCTGGGACGAAACAACGAAGCTCACTGTGCATCACCTGCTCAACTGCGCCCGCCACCAATCCAGCTGGCTTGGGAAATACTGGTAGGCTCCGCCCGCGCGGCTTCAGGGTGGGCTTCCAGATTTGCTCCGGACGCTGGCGAACCAAGCGCAGATCCTGCCGAGATAGTGGGCGGCGCGGGCGGTGTTGAGGGGCGGTTCGCCGGCGATGGGCGGTGGTGGGCGTTCGCCTTTGTAGCCCGGCCAGCGCGCAAGCCCTGGTGACTTGCGGCTGCGAGATCGGCTGAAGTCCAGCGCCATTTGGCCCGGCAAGACATGGACAGGCGGGCTGTGTCTGCGCTTCGCCATGGCGTACTCCCGGACCCAGCGTGCTTGTGGCGGCGCATTTCGCGCCAGCGTCTGCGCGCGGTTGGGGATTGTCCGGTTCCGGATGAAGCGCAGAACGCGAACGGTCCAGCAGGCGGAGCTCAAAAAATGCGCCTGGTTGTTGGCGGCCGGCGGCGGCCCACGGACTGAGAGATTCAAGCCGTTTTGAGATTGTTTTGGACAAACCTGGAAGCGCGGGCCGATTCTGACTTCCGCAAACTTGCGGCATCATCAAGCCTGGAGGTCTTCCGATGTCTGCAACCCGTTTCCTGCCGCCAGCCTTCATCAGCGTTGCTCAAGCGTGCGGGTTCCGGGGCGCTTCGGCGCCTGATTCCGAAATGAGTTCGGCGCCCGGTTCCGAAATGACTGCGGCACTGGATTCCGAAATGACTTCGGCGCCCCTGTTGGGGCGATTTTGAGCGGGCTTCCGGCAAGTTCGCCCCCGACCAGAGGGGGTGTTCATGCAAGGAAGGCAAACCGAGATGCATCATATTCGACATAGTCTGCGCCTAACGCAGGGCCCGGCCGCAAACACGGGCGTGCGGTTCACGCCGCCGGAACTCGGCCTGGACGCCACCGCAGTCCTCCGGAAGTCGGGTCGCCCGCGGCTTTTCCCGGCGACGATCACCAGCGGGCGCGACGCCATCACAAACCATCCCGGCCGAGGATCGCTTCCGGTTCCTGACGCCCTAGCTGGCCTTCAAAGCCGACCAGATCGTTGGCGCTTCCGGACGCATTCCACCCTGTCGTCGCCACAGGCGCGCACATCCCGATGCATGCGCACGAGCACGGGTTCGCCAAGCGCGAGAACACGCACATCGGCCCCGCCGACATGGCCTGCTGCATCCCGTGCATGGACGCGATCGGCATGCCGCAGATCGGCGCCTTCGACACCGGCGAGGACGACGCC
>JBIKVO010000105.1:0-8650 GCA_044356795.1 Caulobacterales bacterium | reverse complement strand
CACTGATTACGCCGATCGAGATCAAGAACTAAATTATCAGCTCAGCGGCTTGGATGATTTGAACACAGAAAGCCCTACTGTGCGCCAAGCATTGCGACAGTCTTACAATTTCTGGATCCGCGAAGCCGGCGTCGACGCCTTCCGCGTCGACACCGCCTTTTATGTCCCGCCGGACTTGATGGCTGACTTTTTGCGAAGCGCTGATCTGCGTGCGCCAGGTGTGTTGCAGGAAGCCGCTAAGACCGGGCGCCACGACTTTTTCGTGTTCGGCGAAGGGTTTGGCATTGATCGGGCTTTTGACGAGACGATGGCCAAGCGCATCGAGCAATATATGACCGATGAAAACGGGGTCGCCATCACGCCAGGGATGCTCAATTTCCCGCTTTACGGCGCGCTGAATGATGTTTTTGCGCGTGGTCGACCGCCGTCAGAACTCGCATTTCGCATAGGTTCCATGATGCGCGTTCACGCGCGCCCGCATTTGATGCCCAGCTTCATCGACAATCACGATGTAGATCGTTTCTTGCGCGGCGGTTCACGCCCAGGCTTGGAGCAAAGCCTGTTGGCGATCATGACGTTGCCAGGCGTACCGGTGATATATTACGGCACCGAACAAGGCTTCACCGAGCAGCGGGCATCGATGTTCGCCACGGGCTGGGGCGCGAACGGGCGCGATCATTTCGATATCGCCAATCCCCTCTATCGCCAAATCGCTGCAATGGCGGCGTTGCGGCGCGCCAATCGCGTCTTTTCGCGGGGAGCACCGACAGTGCTGCGGGGCCAATCCGCAGGACCCGGCGCCATTGCTTATCTGATGCGCGACGGCGAAGAGACTGCACTGGTCGTGTTCAACAGTGCTGATCGAGAGACGCTGCTTGATAATCTCAACACCACGCTGCCAGCCGGCGCGCGCCTGACGCCATTGTTCGGCCTCACTGGCCAGCCGCCAGCTTTGCACACGGATGAAAAAGGCGTTGTGACATTGACGTTGCCGCCACGCGCTGGCTTCGTGTGGCGCGTTGAAGCTGGCGCCTCCTCACGGGGCGATCAACCTTTCGGGTCCGACAAAACCACAGCCTTCCACATTGACCCGCTTCCTAACATCGTGACAACCGCATCTGTCAATGTGACCGGCGTGGCGGCGCCGAACGCCCGCTTTCGACTTGTTTTGGACGCCGACCTGACGAATGCCCAATGGATCAGCGCCGATCGCAATGGCGCGTGGAGCGCCAGGGTCAATGTTGCGTCGCTCATCGATCCAACGATGTGGCACACGCTGACGGCATGGCGTCCCGACGATGGGCGCACCTCCCCCACGCAAAGCTTTCAGGTGCAACAAGACTGGCGTCGCGTTGCTTATTTTGTCGATCCTGCTGGCGATGATCGCGGGCCGCCCGGCGCGGCCTATCGTTATCCAAGCGACCCCACATTCGCCGCACGCACGATGGACGTGCGGACAGTCGTTGTCGACGCCGCCGGCGGCGCGCTGCGCATTGATATCGAAATGGCGGCGCTTAGCCAAATCTGGAATCCCAAAAACGGTTTTGATCATGTCGCGCCGACAATTTTCATCACGCTTCCCGGTGAACCCGGCGGCGCGGCGATGATGCCATTGCAAAATGCTGAACTGCCGGATGGTTTACGCTGGCATGTGCGGTTGCGCGCGCATGGCTGGTCGAATGCCGCGTTCTCTCACATCGCCGCCACCGCCGACAATGAAGGTCAAGCCTTGGCGCCTGCGCCCGCGATCAGCGTTGACAAAGACCTGCGCCGCATCCGGTTTACAATCCCGGCGGCGACCTTAGGCAACCGATCATCCCTGCATGGCGCGCACATAACCATTGTGACGTGGGATTATGACGGCGGATATCGCGCGCTGAGTCCGGAAGGCGGCGCCTTCACCATGGGTGGTGGTCAGCAGGACGGCGAAAAGATCATGGATATTGTCGGGCCGTTTTCGCTGTGCGTGGCGCCTTGCCCCTAAGGAAGAGCTTCACCCAGACAGCCAATGGCTTAGATTGCACGCAGCGCCAGTCGAACTTGGCCAAACATCACTGGGAGGACATGCATGGACGTCGAAAAGCTGATGTTCAAAGATGGCTTGATGAAGGGCCAACGGATTCTGGTTACCGGCGGCGGCACAGGCCTTGGTAAGGAAATGGCTGAAGCGTTTGTAAAGCTCGGCGCAGAAGTGGTGATTTGGGGGCGGCGCGGCGCGGTGCTCGAAGAGACCGCACGGGAACTCGCCGATAAACATGGCGGCGTCGTGATCCCACAAGCTTGCGATATTCGATCCGCGGAAATGATCGCAGACAAACTCGACGAGATTTGGGCGAGCCGCGGCCCGTTGACTGGACTTGTCAACAATGCCGCCGGCAATTTCATTTCCCGAACGGAAGACCTGTCTCCACGCGGTTTCGATGCAATCGCGAATATTGTTTTCCGTGGGACCTTTTACACCACATTGGACATTGGCAAACGCTGGATCAAGGCCAAGCAGAAAGGCAATGTTGTCAATATTCTGACAACTTGGGTTTGGAACGGTTCACCGTTCACGGTGCCATCGGCGATGAGCAAGTCCGGGGTGCGCGCCATGGCGGAAAGTCTCGCTGTGGAATGGGGCCGCTACGGCATTCGCTTCAACAATATCGCGCCGGGTCCCTTTCCCACCAAAGGCATGAGTGCGCGCTTATCGCCGACCGGCGACATGGACAACGCAGAGCGCACGCACAATCCTTTAGGTCGTGTCGGCGAGATGCATGAAATCGCCAATCTCGCCGTGTTCCTGATGGGGCCAGGGGCGGACTATGTGAACGGCCAGACTATCGCCATTGACGGTGCAATGTATCAAGCGACCGGTGGGAATTTCAGTGCGCTGCGCACCTGGGATGATGCGCAATGGGACATGGTGTCAAAAATGATCCGCGCCACGAACGACAAAGACAAGTCTGACCGAACCGCGTAATTCTCCGAAAATGCCGGGATGGAGACCGCGTCGATCGCAATCCGCCAGCGGTGTTCCGTCCGCGCACTCATCGCCGCCAGCGCAGGACATCCAGCGGTGTCGCCAATGCGCCGGCAACATGTGTCAACGCGGCAACCCTCAACACGGATCGCGCAGCCGGCATATCATCGGTGCTGAGCGAGCGCCCCTGCTCCAACATCAGTCGTGCGCGTTTGAAGCTTGCGGCAATCTCCTGGGGCGAGGTCATCGGGGGAACCGAAATGCGCGAGCCCGGCAGCGCTGCAATCGCAATCACTTGCAACGCAATCAACCCCAGCGACCTTAGAAAAATCGCCAACACCGAAAGTGAAGCCATCACCGCCAAAGCCGCCATTGCGGCAATAGACACAGCTCCCGCCATCGGGTGCGCGCCACGAGCACAGGATCACCGTCGCGGTGCTGCAGGGCGTGACCGACTTCATCCGCGGCCGCCGTCACCGCCGTGACGGATCGGCCGGCCAGATTTTCCAGCGAGACGCGCACCGCTCGGCGGATCGGATCGTCATCGTTCATGCCCGGCGGGCAGGCTCCCCCCGACCCTCTGAAGGCCGCCTTTGTCGAGGAGATGGCGGGCGCGCTCACCGCCGGTCCCGGGACAGTCAGCGCGCTCACCGGCGTGGTTCGCCATGACATGGCGCACCCACCATTGCGAGCCGAACATCAGCGCCAAAAGCGCCATCATCGCGAGAACGCCGAGAATAATCATCACAAACGGACGTGGCGCAGTGGCGGGCGTCTCGCAAGGCGGCGCGACAAGGCCTGCAAAACCCGCCCCTCAGACCCGAGCGTTTTCTGTTAAGCTTGTTTGGGCTAACCTTGAGCGCGAAGATGCCGGGAGCCGCGCCATGAGCCTGCCCACCCATTTGGTTGACGCCAATCTCGCCGCCTATGGCCGCGGCGATGCCGAGGGTTTGGCCTCAACTCTGGCCGTGGAATGCCAGATTGGCCCATTGGCAGGCGATCCAGTCGCCACCGGCCGCGAGGCCTGCCAAGCGGCCTATGAGAAAACCATGGCGGCCTATCCCTTGGCCCTTACCCGATCGCTGAATCGCATCGCCGTCGGCCCGGTGGTGATCGACCACGAAGCCGCCCAGCGCACCGATGGCGCTCGGCGATTTGTCGCGACATTTTACACGATTAAAGACTCGGCCATCGCCCGCATCGAAACGGTGATCTCGCAAGAGGCCGCCCAAGGCCTCAACACGATTCAGGCCCAGCTCGACACGTACAATGCTCAAGACCTCGACGCCCATATGGCGCTGTATCAACCCGACGCCATCATCCGTGATTGGCATGGCGCCATCACCCAAGCCGGGGTGGACGCGATCTGCGCCCGCTATGCAGGCCTGTTCGCCGAACACCCCCATAACCATGCCCGGTTGGTCAACCGGATCGCTGTGGGGCCTGTTGTGGTGGATCACGAGCGCGTTCAACGAAGCCCCGACGGAACGCCTTTTGAGGTCGCCGCGATTTACACGCTTCGTGATGGGCTGATCGCGCGGATCGATTTTGTACGCTAGGTAGCCCATCACAAAGCGGAGCTGTCTCGCGCAATAGGCGCCCCGCCCGGGCCTCAATCGCGCGTTGCGCGCCTTTCGTCGCCGTTGTCTCTTCTGCGCGCTAAAGTGGCGAACATGGAGGCCACGGGATGCTCGCCCGCCAGGAACCAGCTCGCACAGTGGTGACACGGTTCGTCGATGCGATGAATCGCGAGGATATCGACACGCTGGCCGAATGCCTTGCCTTTAATTGTGTCATTGCCCGTTATGATGATGGCGTCTCAGAGCATGTCGGCGCGCATTCCGTCGTACAGGCATTGAGTCAACGCTTTGGAATGCGGCCCAAGGCGATGCTCACCGTGGCCAATCGCATGATGATCGGCGACGTGATCGCGCAGCTTGAACACCTCAATGCCGGAACCCGCGCGCTAGACAAGCGCATGGCTCTTTACCGCTTGTCGCTTGGCCGGATCAGCAGGATCGACTGGATCCGCGAATAGCCGTCAAGACCCGCTTGATAACGCGGCGTGATGACTGGACTTTGGGCGCTGCCTTTCACCCGCGTCATCACGTCCCGCCTCCACGCCAGAGCCTCCGCGGCTGGACCACGGCTGAGGATGACGACATTGTCGGCATAGTGGACGATTTGGGCCTGGCAAACCTCGCCCCTGCCGTCGCGCGGACCTGATGATGGGCGGCGTGCAATGCTTCAGGAAACGGTTCATGGAGAGATTGGCAAAGATGGGGCTGATCACGCCGTCCTGGGGCGCGCCGCAGGTGCTGCTCTTTTCACCACTCTGTCCGCTCGGGCCGACCCCTGACAAAACCGACCGGGCTGATGGTTGACGCCATTTCGGTTGGATCAGCGTGTCGCGGCCGGTTCTGGAGCTTTGCGCCGCCGCGCGCGGCGGTGCGAAGCGGAGGAAACGGCCGGTGCAATCGATCGCCCCGAGGTCATGGTCGAAATAGCGGGCGGCGAGGCGTCATTCGGCAGCGGGCAAAGCCCGATCCAGGCGCCAGCCATCGCCTCTCCGATAACGCCATGCCCGCCGCGCCACTTGATCGTCCCCTCGGTTCCGCACATGGCGCACCGCGTGATCAGCGTCGGATCAAGGCTGAAGCGGCCGTGCAGGCAAGTCGCGCGCGCTTGTATGCCCTATGCTCGCCGGCGGTTTTTGGCCGAGCGCCTGGTGTGGGCGTTCTTTGTTGAGGCCGCACCCCTCCCCCGGAACGGGTCTTCCCCGATTACCCGCTTCACCCTTCCAGCGCGCCCAGCCCATTATCCCGGCGGACAAAGCGGGTGCGCGTGTCGATGTCTCGCCCGCCCGTGCTGCCTTCCCCAGTCTTCAGGCGGATCGGCATCCACATCATCACTTTCACGGCCTGCTCAGGCTTCACCCACGTGACGGCCTTACGGCCCGCTCGATTGCTCAACCGCCCAAGGCGGCCCTTGTCACGGGGCGTCGGCCCTACCGGTTACCCGCAAAGTCGCT
Organism: Caulobacterales bacterium; assembly: GCA_044356795.1. Taxonomy (GTDB): domain Bacteria; phylum Pseudomonadota; class Alphaproteobacteria; order Caulobacterales; family Aquidulcibacteraceae; genus JBIKVO01. The sequence continues at coordinate 2,654 of JBIKVO010000105.1, read as the reverse complement.
CGTCAGCGACCAGACCTATCGACAATGATCTGGGTGGAGCCTTCCTTTACGGGTGCTGCGCGCCTTTTGGGGCGCACTGAAGAAGAGCGGTTCGCACGACGCCAACCCTTTTCGCCCAAAAACGCTGGCCGACCGACCTTCGATTGGCCTTGGCTTGACCATCCTGATACGGTCAGTTTGATAAATCTGACTTAAACTGTCCGATACGTATGTCGCTTGTGATGCTGACCCCACAGGCGCCGCATGCCCGCCGACAGCCCCCTCCGCGCCCACAGCCCCCTCCGCGCCGACAGCCCCCTCCGCGCCGGCCGCCCCAAAAGCGCCGCCAAGCGCGGCGCCATCCTGGAAACCGCGCAAAAGCGCTTCACCCACGAGCCGCAGGACCGGGTGAGCCTGGAAGCGATCGCGATCGACGCCGGCGTGTCAAAAGCGACCATCTGCTCCCACTTCCCCAACAAGGACGCCCTGTTTATCGCCGCGATCAGCGCCGGCTGCGAAGCGATTTTCGCGCGCGCGAATTCGGCCGCCGACTCCGGCCCCGTCGAAGACGCGCTGTTTCAATTGGGCCGTGATGTTCTGGAAATGATTTTCGATCCCGAAATGGATCGCCCGCACGCCGTGATCTTATTAGAAGGCCCGCGCAAACCGGAATTGCCGCAGATATTTTATGAGCGCCTTGTGCGCCGCTCGCCAATGATCCTGGCGGATTATCTGGCGGCACAAGCCAATCATGCGCCGTTGAGCATCAGCGATCCTGTCGCCGCCGCCGTGCAGTTTTTGTCAGTCAAGCAGGGGGAATTTCGCTATCGTGCGATCAGGATTGCCATCGGCGCACCGAGACGAAATCGAGCCATATATGCGATCATGCTTTGACACGCTGCTGCGGGCATGGCGCGCAAAATGACGTTGATCGATTGGATTGATCCAAGAGATTGATCTCAGGGATTGATCTCAGGGATTGATCTCAGGAATTGATCTCAGGGATTGATCTCAGGGATTGATCTCAGGGATTGGTCTTGGGGGCTCATGCGGGTTTCGTCGCACAGTGTGCGCTTGAACAGGCGCCCATCCTTAAACCAATGCCAGGTTCTCGCGCGGTGCTGACCGGATGGGAAAAGTGTAATCATCTCGATAAAATGTGCGCCGGGATCATCCTTGCGGGTAAGATTGAGCAGGATCACGCCATCGCCTGCTTCCCAGCTGACGCCGGAAAATGTTTCCACATCCCACCACAGCCGCCCATCACGCAATATCCCTGGCAGGGTTGCGTGATATTCCCGGCCGTCATCCCACTGAAACAGATTATGTTGAATATAAGCATAGGGCCCAGCGGCGGGAAATTCACACCTGATCCGCGCGCGGTGCTGATCGATCAGCCGGCCTTCCGCGTCGAGATGGCGATAGACGCCCGCCCACACGCCGGCATGGGCGGCAAGGCTTGGCATGGCGCGGGCGAGATCGGGGGACATGGACAATCGGCCTTCCTGCAAAAATTTCCTCAAGGTTAGACAGGTTCGCCGCCACCGTGTCAGCCCGATTTGCACCTGCCGCCCGGCCCTGCTATCCCCGCGGCCTCAGTTTTCCCACGCACTGTATCCGAGGACCCCATGGGCTTCAAATGTGGCATCGTGGGCCTGCCGAATGTCGGCAAGTCCACCCTGTTCAACGCGCTGACGCGCACCGCGGCGGCGCAGGCGGCGAACTATCCATTCTGCACCATTGAACCCAATGTCGGCGAAGTGGCTGTGCCAGAGCCGCGCCTGAAAGCGCTGGCCGACATCGCCAAGTCGAAAGAGATTATTCCGGCGCGGATGAATTTCGTCGATATCGCCGGCCTTGTGCGCGGCGCCTCGAAAGGCGAAGGCCTCGGCAACCAGTTTCTGGCCAACATCCGCGAGTGCGACGCCATCGCCTATGTGCTGCGCTGTTTTGAAAACGATGACATCACCCATGTCGAAGGCCGTATTGATCCGATTGCCGATCTCGAAACGGTCGAAACCGAATTGATGCTGGCGGATCTGGAAAGCCTCGAAAAGCGCATCGGCAATCTGGAGAAGAAAGCCAAGAGCGGCGACAAGGATGCAAAGGCCAGCCTGGATCTGATCCTGCGCGCCAAGGTGTTTCTGGAAGAGGGCAAGCCTGCCCGCCTGACCAAGCGCAGCGAGGATGAGGAAAAGCCCTTCCGGATGCTGCAGCTTCTCACCGCGCTGCCGGTTTTGTTTGTATGCAATGTGAACGAGGAGGACGCCGCCAAAGGCAATGCGCAATCCGATCGCGTGATGGCGCGCGCCAAAGCGGAGGGCGCTGCAGGTGTGGTGATTTGCGCGCAGATGGAAGCCGATCTTGCCGCTTTGTCTGACGAGGAACAGGCCGAATATCTCGCCGCCGCGGGACTTGAGGAACCGGGCCTGACAAAGCTGATCCATGCCGGCTACGATCTGTTGGGCCTGCGCACCTATTTCACCGCGGGTCCGAAGGAAGCGCGCGCCTGGACGATCCACAAAGGCGATACCGCGCCGCGTGCGGCGGGCGTGATCCATACCGATTTCGAGCGCACATTCATTCGCGCCGAAACCATCGCGTTTGCCGATTATGTCCAATTCAAGGGCGAAACCGGCGCCAAGGAAGCCGGCAAAATGCGCCTTGAAGGCAAG
>JBIKVO010000104.1:0-8669 GCA_044356795.1 Caulobacterales bacterium | reverse complement strand
AGCCCAGCGCGCAAGGCCACGCCCCCCACCGTCACACCGGGGCTGCGGAGGTCCGTAAGGATCAACCCCACCGCCACCGCCAACATCGCCGCCAGTTCGATCGCGGGCGGCGAGGGCGTCAATGCCGGTGCTACCAGCTTCAGCGCCACCATGCCCAGCAGCGCTATTCCGGCAACCAGGATCAGGAACGTCGCCGCCATCGGCGAGTGCGGCTGCATCAGCACCAAACGCGGCTTTTGCGGGGAGGCTTGGGCTGGCGTAAGGGTCTCTGCGAACGGATCGAAGCGGGACATCAGCGCACCTGCAGAAGGATTTGATCGCCTCTCAGCAAGTCGCGCGCCATCGGTGGTATGCGCAGACCGGTTTCCAGTATCGGCAGGGATGACGCGGCCTTGCGGTGGCCCTCGCGTTCAAAGCGCGCGCGAAAGAACAGCAGCTACATCCTTGCTTGGTGGGTGGTCATCTACCGATCGACAGTGGACTTGGGATAAAGTGGCGCAGCTTCCCCTAGATCCACTGCTCCCGCCCCGGCGCTGAACAGCCAACGTCCGCCCGTGGCTGAAAGGGTCAAGGCGGCGGCCCCGCCGGCAAGGCCCTGGCCGGTCACCAGAGCGTCGGCATTGGGCCTAGCGCTGCTGGCGATGGTGTCGCTGGCCGTGATGGCGGCCACCCCCGCGGCGGCGTCTTCGAAGGTCAGGCGCACGGCGCCTGTCGGGCGGCGGCCGACATCGAGGGTGAAGGCGCCTTCCGCTGCAATGGTCAATCCAGGGCGACGGGCTTGAAACCGTTCCACCCGCAGCCGCGCCCCGCTTTGCGCCCATCCTCCCAGCGGATCGCCGCCCGGCGTTACCGCGGCCGCGCGCTCCATCACCAGGCCGGCCATGAGTTGCAGCGGCGCGCCAGCAAAGCCCTCAAAGCCGCGGGTCGGCGCGGGGGCAAACCCGTCCAGCGTCACCGCGATCTGGCGGGCGTAGGCGTCGGCGGGGTCGCGGCGCAGGGCGATGGCGGCTGCGGTGATCGTGGTGGGGCGCGCATTGGGCGCGCTGATCGTGGCGTTGGTCAACGCAAAGCGGCTTTCGCCGAGGCCGGCCGGCTGCAGGCGCAGGCTGGCTTCGGCGCGTTCGGCGCTGATCGTCCAATCCAGGTCCAGGCCACGCCATTGGATCGGGCTGTCGGCGAACACCAATATATGGTTTGGGTTGAGAACATTGACCGCTACCTGCGCCCGCGGGGTCGACAGCCGATAGGCGTTGTCGGGGCCATCGAGGCGGGCGTCGCGCAGATGCGCGATCAGGCGGAATGGATAGCCGTTGGTTTCGAGGCTGGCGAACGACAGCCGCCCATAGCCGCCCAGATCGGCGCGGGCAGCTTCCAGTTGGCGGTTGATCGCCCCCGACAGTGAAAACCAATAGGCGGTCCAGCCTAGCACCATGGCCAGAAAAATCGCCCACGGTGCAATCAGCGTCCAACGGTTCAGCAGGCGCACCATCAGGCTTTGCCCTTGGAATAGAGGGCGTCGGTGGCGGTTTCGATACGGGCCTGCAAGGTGGCCATGAACGCCTCGCGTGATTGGCCGGGCGCGATCGGGTCGAGGACCTGGATCGTAACAAGGCCCGGCCGGCGGATCAGCCCGCGCGCCGACCACACTTTGCCACTATCCAGCGCGATGGGCACGCAGGGCACGCCGAGATCGCGGTAAAGGGCGGCAACGCCGGGCTTATAGTCCGGTGGGGCATGCGGCGCGGTGCGGGTGCCTTCGGGAAAAATGAAAATCTGGCGGCCCTCGTCGCGCCGCCCCCGCGCCGCCTTCAGCAGATTGCGCAGGGCTGAGGCATTGGCTTCTCGGTCGATCGGGATTTGACCGGTCGCCACCGCATACCAGCCAAACACCGGCGCATTGACCAATTCGCGCTTGAGCACGATGGCGGGGTCTTTCAGCATCAGGAACGGCATCAGGGTGTCGAGCATGGCTTGATGCTTGCACGCCACCAGCAGCGGGCCATCCGGGATTTTTTCCAGCCCCTTAAATTGCACCCGGGCGCCCACAATCCAACGCAAACCAAACAGGATCGCGCGCGCCCAGGATCGACAGGCCGCCATCCCCGCGCCGCGGCCAAACAATAGGCCCGGCGCAAAGAACACGCCCACCGCCACCATCGACAGATACAGCCAGACAACAAACAAAAGCGATCTCAGAACAGTCATCGCAGACCTTGATCAGGTGATGGGGGTGTGACGTGGGAGGCCGGCCGTGTTCAGCCGGGTGGCGTGGGCCCTGTTTGACGCGGGTCGGGAGGCGCGTGGTGGGCAGCCTCGACACGGGGCGGTCGTGCCGCCTCCGCGGTCGGGCTCAGGAAGGCTTCGCGGGCCCGGATCATCAGATATTTCAGATACTCTCCCGCAAGCACCGCCGCCGCGCCCAGATCATGTCGCCAGGCGCCCGTTTCCATAAGCAGCGTGCGCACCGGGAACGGTGTCAGCGCGGCGTGCGGCATGGCGATCGCCAATTCCCGCAGCGAGCGCGGCATGTGGTAATCATCAGTTACGATAATCAGCCGGGTAAAGCCGTTGCGGCGCGCCCAGGCGGCGGTTTCCGAGGCATTGCCCAGCGTGTCTTCGGCGTTGCGGCCAAGATCAACGCAGCAGCCGATCAGTTCCGTTTCGCCGATTTCGGCCGCGCCGGGGCTCAACAGGGCGTGAACATCGGCGGCGGGCGTGCCAGGATTAACGCCGGTGATCAGCAGTCGCCTGCCGCGCCCCTCCTTCAGCAGCGTCATAGCGGAGGTCAGCCGCGCCGCGCTGCCGCCCGTCAACGCGACCACCGCGTCTGCCTCAGGCAGCGGCTGAGACGGTCTGGCCTGCTGCACCCCATCGCCAAAGCTGAAATAGCCCAGCGCCAACGCAGCGCTCGCCGCCACCGCGCCCGCGAGCAAAATGCCGCGCACCACGCTGATCGTGCGCGACATCATCCCAGCCGCTCCGCCTTGCGATGAATATCAGCGCCGCCCGCCCGCGCGCCCGCCACCGCGGCGATCATGATCAAAAGTGGGCCGCCAAACACAATCATCAGCTCCATGCGCCCGATCAGCACCCAAAGATCCCCCAGTGTCGGCCCGCCGCGCAGCGAAACCAAGGCGATCACGACACACACCACAGCAGCCAGCGCGCCATAAGCGCCGGCTCGGAAGCCAAACGCTGCGCCCGTGCGGCCGTAAACCGTCAGCGTGCGGGACAGGGGCGCGCCGATGTCAGCATTGATCACGGCGGCGGCGCCGGCGACTTGGGCCTGCGCCCGCGCCGCAAGCCAGACAAGGATCACCGACAGGCCGATCATCAAAAGGCTGGCGCCCATGATCAGGTCGCGGAGGGGCGGCGCCTGGGCTGCGGCCGAGCGCGGCGGCAAAGCGGGCGTCGGCGGAGCATCGATGCTTGCGGCGAGACCCTCGCTGGCCAGCGCCTGCGCCAGCACCAAGCGGGGATCGCCCATGCGCGCCTCCACGGTCGCCTCGATCAGCCCCAAAGTGGGGATCTGCTCGGGCAGAACGCTGGCCCCCGCTTGCGTCAACAGCGATGCGGCGCGCTCTGGCGACATCGCCGCCGCCGCCACTACCCCATCCAGGCGCGCCAGCACATCGCGCGCTTTTGCGATTGTTTCCGGCGTTGTCGGTTCCCCGAGGCGCACCACCACCGGGATGCGCAAGGCGCGCTGCAATGCCTGCTGGTCTTCCAGTTGGGCCTGGGCCACGGTTTCCACCGCCACCACTGCTGCGCGGGAAAACAACATTGCCGACACCGCAATGAAGCCGGCCAGCACCGCAACCACGAAATGCGCGCCGATCGCGCGCAGACGGGGGCCGCTCATCGGTCAACCTCCAGGGCGATGCGGTTCAAGCGACCGTCGACCAGGATCCAGCAGGCTTCGGCAGCCTTTTGGGCGAGATCCTCGTTGGGCGTGGTGATCAGGATTGCAGCGCCCACCTGGCGCAACTCCGTTAGCAACCGCAACATGCGGTGCGCGGCGTTGGGCGAGAGCCCAGCGGTGGGCTCATCAGCGAGGATCAGATCGGGTTTGGAGGCCAGCGCGCGGGCGATTGCAGCACGCCGACGCTGGCCCGTCGAAAGCATCGACGGACGCGCCTGCGCGAAGGCGCCAAGGCCGACATAGTTCAACAACTCCATCACATCATCGACATAGGCGCGCCGGCGCAGGCCAACCGCCTCCAACGGCGCGGCGACATTTTCAAACAGCGACAGATTGTCGATGAAGACCGGCTCTTGCGCGATATAGCCGATCCGGCGCTTCAAGGCGGCGCGGTCACGCGCGGGGAGGGTGGCGAGGTCGGCGTCCATCACAAAGCCGGCGCCGCCGCGGATCGGCAAGGCAAGGCGCAGAACATGCACCAGGGTGGTCTTGCCAGAGCCCGAAACCCCGACGATGCAAGACACCAGCCCACTATAGATACTCAAGCTGGCGTCGGACAGGATGTCGGGCCCGCCGGGATAGCCGGCAGTGACACTGTCCAAGCGGACGACAGGGGCGCCAAGTCCCGGAGGTTCGGATTCACGCATCGTCAATGTTTTGCTTGCATAGCCCGAATCGGCGCAAGAAGGTTTTTCTAAATCAATCGCGCAAATGGCGTTAGCATGATCCTGACTTGCCCGTCTTGCTCCACTCGGTACTTTGCCGAGGATTCCACCATCGGGCCCAACGGCCGAGCCGTGCGATGCGCCCGCTGCAACACCACCTGGTTTGTGGAAGGGCGGCTGGATTTGCGCGCCGTTGCAGTGGATGCGCCGTCAGCGCCCGCCGCCTCTGACCACCTGGACCGGTTGCGCCAGGCCGCCCGCCCCGTGACGCCAGCGTCGAATGCGGCGCGGTTGCGGGCCCAACAGCAGGAGCGTGCGCGGCGTGAGCGCGCCAACGCCGCCATGGTGATGTGGGGCGCTACGGGCGTCGCAGTGATCGGCGTCGGCGTCGGCGCGGTCGGGTTGCGCGAAGATGTCGTCCAGTTGTGGCCGGAGACGGCGGGCGTCTATGCGACGATGGGTCTGGGGGTGAACCTGTATGGCTTGGAAATCAATGATTTGACCGTCGCGCAGGAATTTGAAGGCGGCGAGACGGTATATGTTGTGCGCGGCGCTGTGACCAATATCGGCGGCCAGGATAAGGCCGCTCCGTTGCTGCGGTTTGGCCTGCGCGATCAGGCGTCGGCTGAAATCCACCATCAACTGGCGGATTTGCAGGGGCGCATGGTGCCCGCCGGCGGTCGGCTGACATTTGCGTTCCGCCTTGACGGCCCGGTGGAGCAGGCGGCGGATCTGGAAGCCACCTTCGAAAACCCAATCCCCGGCGCTGGGCAGGCCGCAGCGGCGCCGCCGATCGCCGGCGCGGACCCGACCGCCGCCCTGGACGCTCCCGCGGCCGCCGATACAGTCCTTGCCCTCGAAGAAGGCCAGATCGTCAAAGACCAGATCGTGACCGGCGACGCTGATCGCTGGGACACGCCCGCCGGCGGCATCGACACGCTGGGGGGCTTGCGCGGCGGCCTCAACCGGGGCTGACGCCGTGACTGCGGCTGGCGGGGTCGGCCTGCCGGCCGGATTTTCGGTTATGTTTGATGAAGCCACGATCGCGGCCCGACTTGATGGGATGGCGGACGAACTGTCGGCTGTCCTGTCGCACGATTGGACGATCGTGTCGCTGTTGCAGGGGGCGATGCCGTTCACGGTCGATCTGATGCGGGCGCTGGCGCGGCGCGGCGTGCATCCGATCCTGGATAGCCTGTGGCTAGAAAGCTACCGCGATGCGCGCGAAAGCTCTGGGCGCGTGGTGGTGCGGGCAGATTTGTGCCGTCCGTTAGCGGGCCGTCCGGTGTTGATCCTGGATGATGTGTTTGACACCGGACGCACGATCGCCTTCGCCCGTGCGCATCTTGCCGCCAAAGGCGCGCCGCGCACGATCGCAGCGGCGTTCATCCGCAAGCCGCTGGCGATGGCGCAAACTATTGAGTATTTTGGTTTTGATGCGCCGGATCAGTTTCTGCTCGGCTATGGGATGGATGACGCCGGCCGCTACCGCGGTTTGCCGGTGGTGGCGATTCTGAGCCCTTGAATATTCAGGCCTTTCGCCGCGGCTTGCGCTCGCGCTTGACTAGGTTTTTCAGTAGCCGCGGCGGCACCTCATCGGCCTGGCCCGGGCGCAAATCGCCCAACTCAAACGGGCCATAGGTGATGCGGATCAGCCGGTTCACCTTCAGGCCCAGCGCATCCAGCACTTTGCGCACCTCGCGGTTTTTGCCCTCCGTCAGGGCCATTTCGATCCAGGCATTGCCGCCTTGCTGGCGCTCCAGCGTCGCCACGATCGGGCCATACTGCACGCCGTCATGCTCCAACCCGTCGCGCAGGCCATCGAGCTGCTCCTGCTGCACCCGGCCATAGGCGCGCGCCCGATAGCGGCGCAAAAGCCCCGTCGACGGCAGCTCCAAATGCCGGGCGAGGCCGCCGTCATTGGTCAACAGCAGCAAGCCTTCGGAGTTGAGGTCAAGCCGCCCCACAGACACCACCCGCGGCAGGCCGGTCGGCAGTTTTTCAAATACGGTAGGCCGCCCGTTCGGGTCGCGGTGTGTGGTCACAAGACCTGCGGGCTTGTGGTAGCGCCATAACCGCGGCGGCTCGATCGCGGCGATGCGGTGATTGTCGACGCGGATATCATCGCCCGGCGCCGGCTTGAAGGCGGGGGTGTCGAGCACCTTGCCATTGACCTTCACGCGGCCTTCCGCGATCAGCTTTTCAGCATCACGGCGCGAGCAGACACCCGCTCGCGCTAGCATTTTGGCGATTCGGTCGCCGTCGCCCAATTCAGAGTCACTAGCCATTCGAGGGGATCCATACCCATGTCGGAGGCAGAACGCGACATCGCAATGATGCGGCTGGCCCTGTCTTTTGCGGAACGCGCGGCCGCGGCCGGTGAGGCGCCGGTGGGGGCGGTGCTGGTGGGGGGCGATGGCGCAGTATTGGCCACCGCGGGCAATGGCCCGATTGCTGCGCATGATCCTACCGCCCATGCTGAAATCCTGGCGTTGCGGGCGGCCGGGGCGGCGCTTGGCAATTACCGGATGCCGCCGGGCGCGACCTTGTATGTCACGCTGGAGCCGTGCGCGATGTGCGCCGGCGCCATCAGCCATGCCCGCATTGGCCGCCTTGTCTATGGCGCCCACGACCCGAAGGGCGGGGCGGTGGCGCATGGGCCGCGCTTTTTCACGCAGCCCACCTGCCATTGGCGCCCGACGGTGGAGGCCGGCCTGTGCGCTGAAGAAAGCGCTGATCTCTTAAGGGGGTTCTTCCGGGCGCGAAGGAAGAGTAAAAGCGACTCATGAGCAAAGATACTCCCGATGTCGCCAGCCTCTCTTTTGAGCAGGCTTTGTCTGAACTGGAAAAGATCGTCGCCCAGTTGGAGCGCGGCGATGTCGCGCTGGAAGATTCCTTGCGCATGTATGAGCGCGGCGCGGCGCTGAAGGCGGCGTGCGAGGCCAAGCTGAAGGACGCGCAGTTGAAGGTCGATCAGATTGTGCTGACCGCGGATGGTGTGAGGACTGAGCCCGCGAAGCTGGGGTGAGGCGGGGGCGGGCGTGACGCTTTTCTTCGAATTAACACGCACTGAGCTGATTGGCATTTTATGCCAACGGGAGCACCGGCAATGGCGACGCGCAACGTGGTTCTGACAGATCGGCAGGAGGCGCTGATCGATACCTTGGTGGGCTCTGGGAAGTACCAGAACGCCAGTGAAGTGTTGCGTGAAGGGCTGCGCCTCGTCGAGCAGCGGGAGGCGCAAGACGCCGCCAAGCTCGCGGCGCTGAAAGAGGCCGCGCGGCTCGGCATGGCCAGCATCGACAATGGAGAAGCACTCACATTCGATGATGCGGCTTCGTTGCGGCGACACTTGAAAGATGTCGCAGCAAAAGCGATCGCAGGCGCAAAGCGCGGCGAATGAGCCGGCAAAAGACGGAAATCACCCTCAGCGTGCAAGCTGAGGCCGACCTTGCAAACATCGCCGCTTGGACGGCTGATAACTACGGTCCGCAGCAGGCTGAGATCTACATTGACGCCATCCTCGATACGATCGACGAGCTTTCGATGGGGGAGCCGGTCCGAAGCCCGTCCCGAAGCAATCCGCGCGATGAGATCGCCATCGGCCTGTGAACGCTCCACATGGCCAAGCGAGGCCGCCGTGGCAGGCATTTATTGGTGTACAAGGCAGACAACGACCGCCTCACCATTGTTCGGATTTTGCACGACAGCATGGAGGTGTGGCGGCATCTTCCAGAACCTGAAGGCTGAAATCAAATAAACGAAATATCGCCGATTTTACTATTTTGTCGGTAATGGGCGCGAACGAGGTCGCGGGTCTGACATTTGGCTTGTTCGTCACGTGAGGCCGAACATCGCGATCAAGAGAGTTTTTGGTTTCGCGGTATTGCGAGACGATGTGTTGCGCGCGCTCGGGAAGTCCTCATTCTCCCAGTCCTATGATGGCCCGAAACCCGACTGAATTTGTCGAAATTGGAGCATGGCGTGGTCGTTAGCCAACTGTCTCAGGCAAGCGGCAAGCCGTGCAATGCTGCAAACAAGGCGCAAGCCGAGGTTGGTTTGGCGGCGTGGGGCGGGGGTGG
>JBIKVO010000103.1:0-8785 GCA_044356795.1 Caulobacterales bacterium | reverse complement strand
GCCGATGCCAATTTGTATGCACGCGCTGTTGGGCACAAGATCTGCAATCTGGGCGGCCAGCGCATCTGCAGCCGGTGCGCTCGGCGCCTCCAAAGTGCTCAACGGCGCATGGCGCTCTGCCACGATCGTGCAGCGATCCAACGTCAGATAGGGACCGTCCGCAATCGTTGGCATGGCGGGATTAATCAGCCCCACCACGTCGTCAGCAGCGTCAACGGCCGCCATGACGGCATCCGCGCAGACCCCCAAAGAACATTCTCCCCGCGCATTCGGCGGCGCCATGTGCACCACCGCGACGCTCAGCCCATGTGTGCGCAACCATCCAGGTATCGCGCTGTAGGATATTGGGTGAACGCGCGTGCGCCGTGCTACAATCGAAGGCTGCAGGTCAGGCGTTGCGAGAAACGCATCCAAAGTCACGCCGGGAGCAAGACTGGTATAGTCGGTCCGGTTCACGCCGGGCATGAACAGGGCGCACAAAGACAGCCCCTCCAGCAGAGACGGCGTTTCGCGCCAAATCTCCCGCAGTGCGTTCGGTTCTCCAGGACCACCGCTTAGATAAACCGGGCGTCTGTTTCGGCCGCGGTCCGCAATCAAGGCGGCGGCGTCCTGAAGCGACATGCGCTGAGGACTGGACGTCATCCCTTCGCTCCCACAAACGCCCGCCACAGTGATTGATCCGGGCGCGGTCCATGATACAAGGTTTCAATGTCCGGACAAAGCCGAACCGCCGCGCCCGCCAATCCGCCCGCGTCCATTGTGCTCGCGCGGCACGCATTGGCGCGCAACACTGCAGATTTTGAAGGGGCGGTTCGGGCCCGATTGATCGCTTTCATCTTCGACACAATCTGCGTCGGCGTGGCAGGTGCGGCGTCTCCCTATGCCGAGACCGTGCGGGCCTTTGCGGCGGGTCGCGAAAACAAGGCGGAGGCGCAGGTATGGGGGTTTGATGACCGCATGGCGCGGCGTGACGCCGCATTCTGCAACGCGTTTTTGGCGCATTGTCAGGAATTTGATTGCGTGCATGAATCCGCTGTGCTGCATCCGTTCACGGTTGTAGCGCCAGTCATCTGCGCGGAAGCGGAGGCTGAAGGTTTATCACGCGAGACGTGTTTGGCCGCCATCGCCGCGGGTGTCGATATTGCAGCTGGGCTGGGCTTTGCAGCAACGACGCCGATCAAGTTCTTCAGACCCGCCGTGTACGGACTGTTTGGCGCAGTCGCGGCTTTGGCGCGCGCACGCGGCCTGAATGACTCCGTGACGGCGCATGCGTTCGGCTATGCGCTGGCCTTTGCCAGTGGGACGATGCAGGCGCACAGCGAGGGAACGCCCGCATTGGCGGTACAGATCGCGCATGCGGCCCGCTGCGCGTTTGACGCCGTTGATTTGGCCGCTGCCGGATTGCCCGGCCCCCTTGGCGCCATTGATGGTGCACATGGCCTTTTGGCTTTGTTTGAAACGGGTCATGACCTGTCGCGCCTCTTGGATCCGCTGGCCACAACCCATCGTGTGATGCAAGTGAGTTGGAAACCGTTTCCAACCGGGCGCGCCGCGCATGGCGGGCTGGAGATGGCGCAATCGGTGCATCGCGCCGGCGTCTCGCCGGATGATATTGCGCGTGCCGACATTTTTGCCCCGCCTTTGATTGTGCATTTGGTCGGGCGGCCACTCGTAGCGCCGCTGGAAGTCAATTATGCGCGGCTTTGCTTGCCGTTTTTGGCGGCCTCGATGATGCGCTTTGGGATGCTTGATTTGAACAGCTTTAGCCCAAAGGCTCTTGCGGATCCCGCGACGCAAGCGTTGGCGTCGCGGATCTCTGTTTCGGCCAATGATGTGGAGGATCCAGCGGCTTTTGGGCCGCAGCAAATGCGGGTGGTCTTGAAGTCTGGCGCCGCGCTCGAAGAAACAGTGACGGCGCTGCCGGGCTCGCCGACACGGCCATTGTCGGAAAGGGCGCAACGCGACAAGGCGGAGCGCTGTGTCGCTTTTGCGATCGGTCCGGATGCTGGCCATCGCGCCGCAACGCTGCAAGCCTTGCTCATGGACCCAGCCTGTGACGATGCATTTGTTCGATATGCGACATTGGTGCGTCGAACACGGCAGCACGAGAGAGGCGGTGCGTGATGACTGATCATCTGACCTATTTTGACGTGCTCAATCTTGATGAAATTCGCCGCGTTCATCCCCTGGGAACTTCTTTTTTGCATTTCGCCCGGTTGTCGCGCGATGAAATTTATGCCCGCCAAAACGTCCAGTTCCAGAAGGTCCTCAAGCGCGCCTGGGCGATGGCATTTTATCGTCGACTGTGGGGACGCGTGGGCATCGAGCCTGGCGATATCCGCGGATTGGAAGATCTCTCCAAACTGCCGACCTTCGAAAAAGCCGATATTGTTGAATCAGTTTCGCTGGCGCCGCCCTTTGGCGATTTTGCCGGACTTGATAGTTATTCTGCGGATGCCCGCCCGCCCGTGATTTTCCACACAACCAGCGGAACCACGGGAAAACCTCAACCCCTTCTGTTTGGACCAAAGACGCGGGAGGTGCAAAACCTGCTCCTTGGCCGAATTTTTCAGTTTCAGGGGTTGCGGCCCGATGATGTTGTGCATTCTGTGTACGGACATGGCATGATTAATGGCGGGCATTATCTGCGTGAAGCGGTGACGCGTTGGACGGGGGCCGTCTTTATGTCGGCGGGTACTGGCATCGAAACGCGCTCAGCGCAGCAGGTTCGCCTCATGGCGGATTTTGGCGCAACGGTTATCCTTGGGTTTGCCGATTATATCAAAAAGCTCGCCGATGTTGCGCGCGAGGAAGGCTTGCGTCCGGGTGAGGATCTGAAAATCCGGATGATATCCGGTCAATTTGGGCGTGAAGACAAAGCGCTCGTGTCTGCAATGTGGGGCGGAGCTGCGTGTTTTGACTGGTACGGCGTCGGCGACACAGGCGCAGTCGCCGCCGAAGGGGCTGACCGCGCCGGCCTTTATGTCATGGAGGATGCGCACGTTATTGAAGTCGTCAGCGTTGACGACGGTGTCGCGGTTTCGCCAGGTGAGTCGGGTGATCTGATTGTGACATGCTTGTTCAAAGATGATGTGTATCCAATTGTTCGGTTGAACACGCACGACGTGACACGCGAGATTGTCGGCGCCTCACCGATGGGTTTAACGTTGCGTCGGATAGAAGGATTTTTGGGTCGCTCCGACAACATGGTGAAGTTGCGGGGCATCAATGTTTTCCCTCAGGCTATTGGCGCCTTGATGGTAAGCGATCCCGCCTTTGGCGGGGAGTATGTGTGCTGCCTTGTGCGCGATGAGGCTGGCCGGGACGCTTTGGTTGTGCGCGCAGAAGTTCGCGACCACAGTGCCGACGTCCAGGCCCGCCTGACCAAGCTGTTGCGCGCGGGGTTGGGCGTGGAAGTGGATGTTGAGCTTGTATCGATCGGCGCAACAGCGGCCTGGACTCAGTTGGAACAAAGACAAAAACCGATCCGCCTGATTGACGAGCGTGCGTGATGATTGACGCTCGGCATAACGCAGTGGTGAGTGCGGGAGTGCATCGTCTGCATCAGCACTACCAGGATCGCGACATCACACCGGTCGAAGGGGTTGACATTTATCTCGCGCGCATCGCCCGGCTTAACTCGGGTCTCAATATTGTGGTGGGACTTGATGAACACGGTGCACGCATGGCCGCTGCGCTGAGCGGTGAACGATGGGCGAAAGGAAAGCCACTGGGGCTTCTGGATGGCGCGCCCCTTCTGGTCAAAGTGAATATAGCCGTGCGCGGCCTGCCGTGGACGGCGGCATTATCGTTTCTCAAGACGCAGGTGGCGCCGAAGGATGCGTTTGCCATCGATCGATTGCGGCGCGCTGGCGCGGTCATCCTCGGTGTCGTGAACATGCACGAAGCCGCTTTGGGCGCGACGACGGTCAGCCCGCTTTATGGTCCGTGCATGAACCCGCTGCGTGCTGGATACACACCGGGCGGATCATCCGGTGGATCGGCCGCGGCCGTCGCGGCAGGCTTTTGTGTCGCCGCCATCGGCACCGACACCATGGGATCGGTGCGCATTCCAAGCGCCTATTGCGGCGTCACTGGATACAAGCCAAGCGCGGGTTTGATTTCGCGTAGTGGTGTGATCCCTTTGTCCAGGACACTGGATCATCTCGGCGTGCACGCGCGTGATGTTGACGGCGCCGCTGCCGTCGCCAAGGTGATGATGGCGCATGACGATAACGACGAAGCAAGCATCCGCGGAAAAGTGGAGTCGTCAGTCGCTGTCGATTCGCTGCGTGGCGTTCGCGTAGGATTGCTTGATGCGGCGCAAACGGTTGCTTGCGAGCCGCGCGTACATGCCGCGTTTGCGGCAGCGCTGAATGCGGCAAAGGAAAATGGCGCGCGCATTGATGAGCGTTGCGACATCGAGGTTGATCTGGCGGCGCTTCGACGGCAAGGATTGCTCATCTGCGAAGCGGAGTTGCAGGCGTTTTTCGGCGCGGAATTGCAAGGCGATGGTGCAGTGTCGCCGACGCTCAAATCAATGCTGGAATATGCGCAGACGCAGTCGGCGGTGAAGCTGGCCATGGCGGAGGCGTTCTTTGCTCGGGTTCGGCGCGCGGTGCGCACATGGTTTTCGAGGTTCGATATATTGGTCAGTCCATCGGCGCCACAGACTGCCTTCGCGCATAGTGAAACTGCGCCTGCCTCTCAGGCGGACTTCACGGTGCTCGCGAATGTGTTGGGGGCGCCCGCGATTTCCATTCCATTGCCAAGCGCCAGGGACCAACTGCCGATCGGTTTGCAGATCATCGCAGCGCCTGGCAAGGATGCATATGCGATCGCGGTGGCAAAGGTGTGGTCGATGGCGTTGCGCGCAGATTATTCCGCAGCGGGTATGGAACGCGGCGACGTCAGGGGAAAATAGGCGGGCGGCGTTCGAGAAACGCCTTAATGCCTTCTTGAAGATCGTCGCCTTCGAAAGCTTCAGCGAACATGGTGCGGCTTCGATCATTATCGTCGCGTAGGCCATCGTTCAGCATTCGCAGAATTGATTTGGTGGTTCGTGCTGTGTGGCTCGAGGCGGCCGCCAACGCCGCGTGGAGATCGGCGATGGCTGCATCCATCTGGTCATCGACGACCTTATCAATCAGACCGATGCTTCGCGCTCGGTCTGCATTAATCAGGCGACCCGTAAACAAGATTTCTTTTGCGTTCGACAAGCCCACAGCCTGCACAAGGCGTCGAGTGTCGGACACGCCATACACGAGCCCCAGTTTGCCCGGCGTGATGCCAAAGCGAGCGCTGGGCGTGCCATAGCGAAGATCGCAGGCGAGAGCCAGTCCGCAACCGCCGCCCACACAGGCGCCTTCGATCGCCGCCAATGTCGGCATCGGAAATGATTCCACAGCCGACATCGCTTCCTGAATGATCCGATGATTGGCCAGCGCGGCGTCGCGCGTCGCGTACGTGTCCTGAAATTCGGCAATATCAGCGCCTGCGGCAAAGCTTCCGCCTGCACCGCGCACCACCAAGAGACGCAATTTCGAATGTGCGGCCGCCTCCTGAAGCATGCGCGGAATCGCGCGCCACATCGCGACGGTGATGGCGTTGCGCTTGTCGGGGCGATTGAGCAGCAGAACGGCTACGCGGTCCTTCACGGTGAGTGTGATGTCTGTTGCGCCAAGCATTGCGCGTCTCCAGTATTGCGGGTGAAGCCTTGCTACAGTATCGCTCATTGCGGCGGCGCGCGAGGGTGCTTGAGCCATTTGCAAGGGAAAAGCGCTTGGAGCGTGTCGCGTGCACAATGAATTCCGTTTGCATTTGTCGTTTCTGCTCCCCGTTTGCCGGGCTCCATCAAGGAAAAGCGTTTGGCCATGTCTCAGTCGATCGTGTCTCAGATCCGTTCCGCCATGCCAGTTCTCGCTCGCCACGAAGGCGAGTGGGAAGGTGAGTATATTCACGTCGATGCAGATAATCGTATTTTGGATCGGCATGCATCACATTTGAAGTGCGCATTTCCTGATGAGGGACTCTATCAATATTATCAGATTAATACATATTCCTGGGCGGATGGCCGGCGTGAGGAAATTCACTTTCCCGCCGTCTATCGCGAGGGACGTATTTGGTGGGACACGGACCGCATTCTCGGTTCGGCCTGGGAGGTTGATGCGCGCACGGTCATGCTGACATGGACCCGCAAAGGCGAGCCGGGGACCTATCTTTATGAAATGATTCAAATCAGTGAGGATGGCGGTCACCGTGGAAGAACATGGCACTGGTTTGAGAATGATCGTCTCGTCAAGCGCACCTGCATTCGCGAGCGTCGCGTGGGATAGGGTTTAGGCGCGCTCGGCAAATTCGCTCAGCGGGGCTGGTGCAGCGGTGTTTGCGATCAGCGCTTGGCGCCGTAGAAACCGCGAAAAACCGGCTGCACCCATGCGGGAACCGCCAAGACCGGACTCGCCAAAGCTGTGTTTTTCCGCCTCGTAAAACAAGGCGGTGAGTGCAGCATCGTTCAAGCTTACTGCGCCAGCCTGCAGGCGGACGGCGACAGCTTCGGCAGTCGACAGATCCGCCGCAAATACCGCGGCCGACAATCCAAAAGGCGTGTCGTTGGCAAGATGTACGGCATGGTCGAGTGCGTCAAACGCCATCACGGGCATGATCGGACCGAAGGTTTCTTCTTGCATCACAAGCATGTCGTGCGTGACGCCGCTTAGAACGGTTGGCGCCAGCCACAATCCGCCGCCATGATGCTCAATCACGCCGCCGCAGTGAACCGTTGCCCCGCGGGCGACCGCGTCTCCGATCTGACGATCGTAAATCTCGGCCTGCCGATCAAAGATAATCGGCCCGATCGCCCCGAAATTGATGTCCGGCCAATTAAACCGACAGGACTGCGCTGCGTGCGTCAAGTTCGCAACAAACCTGTCATGCAATGTCTGCTGCACATAGATGCGCTCAATTGACTGGCAGGCCTGCCCACTGGCCAGCACCGAGCCGCGAAGCGCCGCCGTGCAAGCGGCGTCCAAATCGCAGCCCTCAAGAATGATCAATGGGTCTTTCCCGCCGAGCTCCAAAAATGCGGGAATCAAGCGGTGCGCGCAGGCGAGCGCAACTTTCCGGCCGGTCGCGACGGAGCCGGTGAAGCAAATCGCGTCGACATGTTGCGTGAGGGCGGCGCCAAGGTCCCCCTCGCCATAGATAAAGTGCAAAAGATCGCCAAACCCAGCTTCAATAATTGCGATTTGTAAAGGCGCGACAAATCGGGGCGTCACTTCAGAGGGTTTCACAATCACAGTGCATCCCGCCAGCAGCGCGGGGATGGTATCGATCATGCTGAGTGTCAGTGGAAAATTCCACGGCGAGATAACGCCCACTAAAGGATAGGCATGAAATTCCGGCCGATGACGTAGATGCGGCGCGCTGCGACCCTGCGTCCAGGATGTATCGAGAAGCGACGGGACCTGCCCCGCCCAACCGAGGATTGAGGCCAAAACGCCATCAACTTCGCGCCGCGCAATAGTGCGGCGCCCGGTATCGACTTCGACGGCTGCGGCGATCGCATTGGCATGGCGGGCTATGGCGTCGTGCAAAATGCGCAATCGCTCGGCCCTTTGGGATAAGGAATGCGCGCGCCAGTCTACTTGCGCGGCGCGCAGGCGATGCGAGATGGCAATTAAGTCGTCCGATGTTGCGCAGGCGATGGGTTCGCCTGCGGCGCCTGTTCTGGGATTACGCGGGCGCAGGACTTTTGCGTAAGCAAACGGCGTCATAGCCCCAACACTCCTGGATTGAGCGTGCCGTTGGGGTCTAAAGCGGCCTTCAACCGCTGCAGCAGCGCCAATCCATCGGGCGTGCGCGTCGCGGCTAACGGATATGCCCGGCCAACTTGAAAATGCGCAGCGCCGTAGCGCGTAAAAATATTAACTACGCCCTCACGCAACATCGCGACATGGGCGGTTGCTGCAGGATTGGCTTGATGGCGTGGGAGTTTGGCCAAAAACTCTGGTTCAACTGTCGCGTCATGCAACGCGAACCGTTCTTCCGGCCAATAGAATACTGGCTCGATCAGAAAGCCATTGGTCGACAACGTTGTAATAAGATAACCTGTAATAACGCCAAGGCGGTCGCTGGTCTCGGCGTGATCGGCGAACCATGCGTCGATCGCGGACCAGCAAGCCGGGGCGTGACTGTGGGGTACGATGCCGTGCACAGGGGCCCAGCGTTCGCCTTCAGGGCCCAAGACATTATTTAACGGTGCAAACGGATTGGCGCGAATAACTTTTGGAATTGTATTTTCAACCTCTCTGCCTCCGTTGTTGCTGACGATCGCACGGATCCTTGCAAGATCGGCGTCCACCCCGGCTTTTGTGCGCCCCTCGGCGACTGCGTGCAAGGAATAATCACCCTTGGCAATAAAGCCGCGGCCGGCCATCGCCATTTTGGCTCCTTCCTTTATCCCGTCGATGAGAGATTTCTGCGCGCCGACAACCTTCATCAGGGCGCCGGCATCCGCCAACAGGCTTGCGCGCTTCAAGCGCAAGTGTGCGAGTACGGGATCAAAGCCGAATAATTCGCACGCGAGCCCCTCGCGGGAAATCTGTGACAGTGCGGCGGCGCAGGGCTCCTTTGTTTCAAAGGAAAACGACGCATAGCCCTCATGCTTTGGCTGCGGGATGAGGCGAAAAGCGGCTTCGGTTTTGACGCCGAACGCGCCGCAATCGCCCAAAAACAGACCGGTTAGATCGGGTCCGTAATGACGGAAAAATGGAGCCCCATTGAC